>JBCCNY010000080.1:0-10179 GCA_039025595.1 Pseudomonadota bacterium
AGTTTTCGCTACTCTGTATCCCTCGCTCTGGCGCTGTGCGAGGGAGAGATCACCCATATCGGTCGGATCTGGGCAGATGGGGTCGAGGTCGCGCCCGATACGCTGACCTTACGCGTCTATCCCGGCGATTTCCAGCAGATGCCCGACCCGAAGATCGAAGCTGTCGAAGGCGCGGGCCAAGTCCCGGCTTACCGGGGCACGGCCTATGTCGTCATCGAGGATCTCGACCTGACCGCCTATGGCAACCGGGTGCCGCAGCTGACCTTTGAGGTCAGCCGCCCGGTCCCGGAGGCACAAGAAAAGAGCGCGCTGTCGCCGGCGCGGGCGGTTAAGGGAGTTGCTTTGCTCCCCGGGAGCGGAGAATATGCGCTGGCCACTACGCCGGCGAATGTCAGTTTTGGTGTGGGGGCAAAGCAGCCGGCCAACATTAACTCAGCGTCCGGAAAGACGGATTTCTTGACCTCGCTGGACCATCTAACGGGTGAGCTGCCGCAATCGAAGTCCGCAAGCCTAGTTGTGTCCTGGTTCGGAGATGACCTGCGGTGTGGTGAGTGTACCTTGCGGCCCAAGGTTGAGCAAAAGCAGTTCGAGGCCACCAATATGCCGTGGCAGGTGGCGGGCATAGACCGTGCCGAGGCGTTGCAAGTGCCGCGAGACGCAAATCAGCGCGAGCTTTACGGCGGCACGCCCACGGATCAGGCGGTGATCGAGGCGATCAACGCGCTGCGCCACGCGGGCCAGGACGTTATGTATTATCCCTTCATTCTGATGGATCAGGCGGACGGCAACGCGCTCCTCGACCCTTATGGCGCCACAGAGCAACCCGTCTTTCCCTGGCGCGGGCGGATCACCACCTCGCTTGCGCCAAACCAGCCGGGTAGTCCTGACGGTACGGCCGCCGCAGAGGCCGAGGTCGCGGCGTTTTTTGGAACGGCAACGGCACAGGATTTCACCAATCCTGAGCCTGGGGAAGAGCCCACCACGCCATCCTTTGTCCCGGGTCCGGGAGAGGGCAGAAACTTCGATTTTTCGAGCGCGTTGATCGGCTATGCGGGCCCGAGCGTCACCTCGCCGGTGGGCTATTATGGACCCGATGAATGGGGCTACAGGCGCTTTATCCTGCATCAGGCCGCGCTCTGTGCAGCGTCGGGGGGCGTCGAGGCCTTTTGCATCGGCTCAGAGATGCGTGCGCTGACGCAAATCCGGGGCGAAAACAACTCTTTCCCTGCTGTGCAGCAGCTGATTGATCTGGCCGCGGAGGTGCGCCTGTTGCTTGGCCCGGATGTCAAGATTGGGTATGCGGCGGATTGGTCTGAGTATTTTGGCTATCAACCTCAAGACGGGTCTGGTGACCGTTTCTTCCATCTCGATCCGCTTTGGTCAGATGGCAATATCGACTTCATCGGGATCGACAATTACATGCCGCTTTCGGATTGGCGTGAGGGGCACGATCATATTGACGCACAAGCAGGCGCGCGGGCGATTTACGATCTCGATTACTTGCGCGGCAATATCGAGGGCGGTGAGGGCTATGACTGGTTTTATCACTCTTCAGAGGCGCGTGAGGCGCAGATCCGAACACCGATCACCGATGGCTCGCATAATGAGCCGTGGGTCTTTAGATACAAGGACTTGCGAAACTGGTGGCTGAACACTCATCATGAGCGGATAGGAGGCGTCCGCCAGCCCGATCCGACGGCATGGATGCCGCAATCAAAACCTTTTCGCTTTACCGAATATGGCTGTGCGACGATTGATAAAGGCACCAACCAGCCTAACAAGTTTCTCGATCCCAAATCCTCGGAATCCAGCGTGCCGTTTTTCTCAAACGGGCAGCGCGATGAATACATTCAACACCAATACATCCGGGCGATGACCTCGTATTGGGAGGATCCCGCGAATAACCCCGACTCGGTCGAGTATGACGGTGCCATGCTGGATATGGCGCATGCCTATTACTGGGCCTGGGACATGCGGCCTTATCCGGCCTTTCCCAACAATCGGGCACAATGGAGCGATGGGGAAAACTATGCGCGCGGTCATTGGTTGAACGGGCGGGCCTCTGCACGCTCTCTGGGCTCAGTCGTGGGCGAGATTTGCACGCGTGCCGGTGTTCAAGCCTTTGACACGTCGGAACTCGATGGGATTGTGCGCGGTTATCTGGTCGATCAGGTCTCGGATGCGCGCAGCGCGCTGCAACCGCTTAGCCTGCGCTATGGCTTCGATGCGGTCGAGCGGGACGGTGTCCTGCGTTTTGTCATGCGCAGCGGTGAAAGCACTACCACGATCGATCTTGACAATGTTGTCCGCGATCAAGAGCTGGAGGGTGTGATCGAGTCGACGCGCAGCAGCGATGTGGATCTGGCCGGGCAAGTGCGGTTGCGGTTCATCGAGGCGGACGGAGACTTCGAAGTTGTTGCTGAAGAGGCGCGTTTGCCCGACCGTCCACCGCAGGCGGTCTCCAGTTCTGAGATCCCCCTAGCGATGACGCGCATTGAGGGGCGCCAGACGGTCGAACGCTGGCTGTCGGAATCCCGTTTGGCAACGGACAACATTCGGCTGACTCTGCCTCCCTCGCAAAGCAATATTGGCGCTGGCGACGTGATCGCGATTGATGAGCCGGGCGGGCAGGGACTCTATCGCGTGGACCGCGCTGACCAGTCGGGCGGGCTGCAAAAGCTCGAAGCGGTGCGCATTGATCCTGAAAGCTATCGCGCGAGCGATTTCGCTGACAGCATGCCGACCGTAAAGAGCTTCACGCCACCGGGGCCGGTCACGCCCTTTTTCATGGATTTGCCGTTGCTCACGGGCACTGAGGTGCCGCATGCGCCTCACGTTGCGGTCACGGCTGAGCCCTGGCCGGGATCTGTTGCGCTTTATTCTTCGGACGAGGATGCCAGCTACGTATTGAACCGCTTGATCACGGCGCGCACATCCGTTGGCGTTCTCGAAACTGCCTTGCCAGTTGCAGCGCCCGGTCGGATTGATCGCAGCACGCCTCTGCAGGTCCGTATGCTGAGCGGTCAGTTGGAAAGCGTGACCCCGCTGGCCTTTCTGGGGGGCGCAAATCTCTGCGCGATCGGAAATGGCGATCCGGCCGGCTGGGAACTTGTGCAGTTCCGCGAAGCGACGCTCGTGGATACCGACACCTATGCGTTGAACGAGTTGCTGCGCGGCCAGCTTGGGACGGAAACCACAAGCACATGGCCCGAAGGCAGCTACATCGTGCGTCTCGACAGCAGCGTACAGCAAATCGAGTTGCCGGAGACACGGCGCGGCCTGAACCGGTTCTACCGGATTGGACCTTCAGATCGTGCGATTGATGATCCGGCTTTTGGCGCGGCGCAACTGAGCTTTGAGGGCTTGGGTTTGCGGCCGCTTTCTCCCGCACATTTGCGCCTTGATGGGGCGGCTGGCACAGATCGGGCTCTGAGTTGGATTCGCCGTGGTCGGATTGATGCTGATACCTGGGAAGGTGAAGACATCCCGCTCGGCGAAGAAAGCGAGCGTTATCTCGTGCGTGTTTTGCAAGGCGACACGCTCGTACGTGAAGTGACAACGTCCACGCCTTCCTGGACCTACACCGCCGCGGCGCAGACGACAGACGGGATCATCGGAAGCTTTGACATTTCGGTCGCGCAGATCTCCGCCCGTTTCGGCGCTGGCCGCTTCGCGACCCTTTCCGTGGTAGCCAGCTGAAGCCATCAGCCTGATCTCGACTGCGTGATCACGTGCTTTCCGGCTTTGCATTTTACCCGCTCTGCTTATCTGCTATAGCAAGCTACGAAGACGAGGAAATTGAAC
This sequence comes from Pseudomonadota bacterium, assembly GCA_039025595.1. Classification (GTDB taxonomy): domain Bacteria; phylum Pseudomonadota; class Alphaproteobacteria; order Rhodobacterales; family Rhodobacteraceae; genus Roseovarius. The sequence continues at coordinate 3,805 of JBCCNY010000080.1, forward strand.
ATGGCGCAGACAAGAGCGAAACTGGCTGAACTGGATCCGGTCTGGGCGCGGATCCGTTCGGAAGCTGAAGAAATGGTAAGTTCGGAGCCGCTGTTGGGCGGCGTTGCGCATTCGTCTGTGCTGCACCACAAGTCGCACGAATCTGCCCTGAGTTACCGGATCTCGCTCAAACTGGCCTCGTCAGAGATGCCCGAACAGATTGTACGAGAGATTTGTGATGAGGCTTATGCCTATGATCCAACTCTTGGGCACGCCGCGCGCGCTGACATCGTGGCGGTCTATGACCGCGATCCCGCCTGCGACCGCTTCATTCTGCCGATGCTCTTTTTCAAGGGGTTTCAGGCAATTCAGGCGCATCGGGTGGCCCACTGGCTGTGGAAACAGGAGCGGCGCGATATGGCGCGGTTTTTCCAGATGCGCTGCTCTGAAGCCTTTGGCATCGATATTCATCCCGCCGCACGGATTGGCAAAGGCATCATGATTGACCACGCCCATTCCATCGTGATCGGCGAGACCGCCGTTGTGGGCGATAACGTGTCGATGTTGCACTCCGTGACACTCGGCGGCACGGGCAAGGAAGAAGAGGATCGCCACCCCAAGATCGGTAATGGTGTGCTCATCGGGGCAGGCGCCAAAGTTCTGGGTAATATCCGGGTTGGCGATTGCTGCCGGATCGCGGCGGGCTCTGTGGTGCTTCAAGAAGTGCCGCCGTGCAAGACTGTGGCCGGTGTGCCCGCGAAAATCGTGGGCGAGGCGGGGTGCGAACAGCCTTCGGTCAGCATGGACCAGCTGCTTCAATCCTGCGGCGGCACCTAAGACTGACCCAGCGTTAAGCGGTCGAATCTGTATCGAAAAGCTCGTTCATACCTTTTCTTCTGCGCAGGCGCAGGAGGACACCCCCCATTGACATTACGATGTAGAAAAGCTGAATCAGCGCCGAGCTCATGTTGAAATCCACACTAAGCGAGATCAGCACACAGCTCGCCGCGATGAAAATCAAGATAAAGTAGCCGGGTCGCGAACTGTCGATCCGACCGGAGCTGAGTAACAAAAATCCGGTGACATAAAGCAGGACACCGAATAGGCCGATCAGGCGGCACAGCATATCAAACGTAAGCGGATCTGGAAAATGGAGGGGCAAGGGAAAAGTCTCTTTCTATTCGTCTTTCCCTGAGATTGTCGGAGTGGCGTCAGGCCGACGTTAGCGCGCACAAGATTCCGCGCCAAAACTGCGTTAAAAAAGGCGGCTGGAAAGCCGCCTGTACGATTTTTCTAACGGATACTTCTAGGCCAGCATTGCCATCGGATTTTCGAGGTTGCTGACAATCTGCTCAAGCAGTTGCGCGCCAAGCGCCCCGTCAATGACCCGGTGGTCGACCGACAGCGTGACCGACATCACAGTGGCAGTGGTCAGATCTCCGTCTTCCCCCACGATCGGTTTTTTCGCACCGCTTCCGACCGCTAGGATGCCGCCATGGGGCGGATTGATCACCGCGTCAAAGTTATCGATGCCGAACATGCCCAGGTTCGAGATCGCAAAACTGCCCCCCTGATATTCCTGCGGGGCGAGCTTGCGGTCGCGGGCGCGGGCGGCGAGGTCTTTCATTTCTGCAGAAAGCGCCGAGAGCGTCTTAAGCTCGGCGTCCCGGAGAACCGGTGTAAAGAGCCCGCCCTCCACCGCGACGGCGACAGCCACATCCGAGGGGTTGAGTTTCAGAACCCGGTCTCCGGCCCAGACCGCATTGCAATCGGGCACAGCTTGGAGCGCCAGCGCGCAAGCTTTGATGATGAAATCATTGACCGAGAGCTTCACGCCGCGTACTTCGAGCTGTTTGTTGAGCTGGCCGCGCAAAGCGAGCAAAGCATCGAGCTTGATATCCCGGCGCAGATAGAAATGCGGGATTGTTTGCTTGGCCTCTGTCAGGCGGCCCGCAATCGTGCGGCGCATGCCGTCGAGCTTGACCTCTTCGTAGTCGCGATCCTGATACATCGCCGCCACAGCGTCGGCCGAGGGGCCTTGCGGCATTGCGGCCTGTGTTGCAGCGGTTGGTGCTGAGCTCGCGGCGGGTTCTGCGGTTGGCGCGGGCGCGGCCCCGGGTTCTGCGGCTTCCACATCGGCTTTGACAATCCGGCCGTGCGGGCCAGACCCCTTGATCTGCGCCAGATCCAAACCCTTTTGCGCGGCGATCCGACGGGCGAGGGGACTGGCAAAGATCCGGCTTCCATCCGCCGATGCCGGGGCTGCGGGGGCGGGAGAGGTCTCTTCTGCCTTAGCGGGTGGGGCTTGGGGCGCCTCCGCAGGGGCCGCAGCGGCGCCATTTGCGGCTGGGGCTGGGGTCGCGGCGATATCGCCCGCACTTTCACCATCTTCCAGCAACACCGCGATGGCGGTGTTCACTTTCACGGCTTCTGTGCCTTCGGGCACCAGAATTTTCCCGATTGTGCCGTCATCCACGGCCTCGAATTCCATCGTCGCCTTGTCGGTTTCAATCTCTGCGAGCAGATCACCGGACGACACTTCGTCGCCTTCCTTGACCAACCATTTGGCGAGCGTGCCTTCCTCCATGGTGGGGGACAGCGCGGGCATCAGTATTTCAGTCGGCATCGCGGTGTCCTCTTACCGGTAGGTCACTTGTTTGACGGCGTCGAGCACCTCTTCGGTCGAGGTCAGCGCCAGCTTTTCGAGGTTGGCGGCGTAGGGCATAGGCACGTCTTTACCCGTGCAGTTGATCACGGGCGCGTCTAGATAGTCGAACGCCCGCGTCATCAGCACAGATGAGATATGATTGCCGATCGACGCCACGGGCCAGCCCTCTTCGACGGTGACGCAACGGTTGGTTTTCATTACCGAGGCGACCACCGTGTCGTAATCAATCGGGCGCAGGGTACGTAGATCGATAACCTCTGCGCTGACGCCATCTTCGGCAAGCTTTTCAGCGGCTTCCATAGCATAGCTCATTCCGATCCCAAAACTCACGAGGGTCACGTCACTGCCGGTGCGCGCCACTCGGGCCTTGCCAAAAGGAATTGTGAAATCCTCCAGAATGGGCACGTCGAATGATCGGCCATAGAGGATCTCGTTTTCCAGAAACACCACAGGGTTCGGGTCGCGGATCGCGGTCTTCAGCAGGCCCTTTGCATCGGCGGCCGAATAGGGTTGCACGACTTTGAGGCCGGGCACATGGGCATACCAGGCGGCGTAATCCTGGCTGTGTTGCGCGGCCACGCGTGCCGCCGCCCCGTTGGGACCCCGGAAGACGATGGGGCAACCGAGCTGGCCGCCTGACATGTAATTTGTCTTACCGGCAGAGTTGATGATCTGGTCGATGGCCTGCATGGCGAAATTCCAGGTCATAAATTCGACAATCGGTTTCAGGCCGCCCCAAGCCGCGCCCACGCCGATCCCGGCAAAGCCATGCTCGGTGATTGGCGTGTCGATCACACGTTTGGAGCCGAACTCTTCGAGCAGGTTTTGCGTGATCTTGTAAGCGCCTTGATACTCGGCCACCTCTTCTCCCATGACGAACACGGTTTCGTCGCTGCGCATCTCTTCAGCCATGGCGGAATTCAGCGCCTCGCGCACCGTCATGCTGCGCATTTCGGAACCTTCCGGCCAATCTGGGTCGGTATTTGGCGCAGGGGCATCGGGCGGCGGCGCAACAGGGTCGGGGGCGCGGACCTCGGCGGGTACCGGATCTGCCGCCGCGCCGTTTGCAGCCGGAGCCGCAGGTGTCGCGATATCGCCCGCCTCCTCGCCATCCTCCAGCAACACCGCGATGGCCGTGTTCACTTTCACCGCTTCCGTGCCCTCAGAGATCAGGATCTTGCCGATCGTGCCGTCATCGACGGCTTCGAATTCCATCGTTGCCTTGTCGGTTTCGATCTCGGCGAGAATATCGCCCGAACTCACTGCATCGCCTTCCTTGACCAACCACTTGGCAAGCGTGCCTTCTTCCATAGTGGGGGAGAGGGCGGGCATCAAAATCTCCGTTGGCATGTCTTAACTCCTCCCGTCTTCCGGCTCAGGCATCCACGTAAATGTCGGTCCACAGCTCGGTGATCGCGGGCTGCGGGCTTTCCTTGGCGAAATCGGCGCTCTTGTTGACGATGGCCTTGATCTCTTTGTCGATCGCCTTGAGATCGTCCTCCGTCGCGTGTTTGCCGGACACCAGCAAATCGCGAACATGTTCGATACAGTCTTTTTCAGATCGCACTTTCTGGACCTCTTCGCGGGTTCGGTACTTGGCCGGATCCGACATCGAATGGCCGCGATAGCGGTAGGTCATGACCTCAAGAATATAGGGGCCTTTGCCCGATCTGCAGTGCGCGACAGCTTTTTCGCCCGCGGCTTTGACCGCGAGGACATCCATCCCGTCCACGGCCTCGCCCGGAATGCCGAAAGCCGCACCACGATGGTAGATATCGGGCGTCGAGGTGGAGCGTTTCATGGACGTCCCCATGGCGTATTGGTTGTTTTCAATTACGAAAATCACCGGCAGGTCCCAAAGTGCGGCCATATTGAATGTCTCATAGACCTGGCCCTGGTTGGCTGCGCCGTCTCCGAAATAGGTGAAGGTCACCCGGTCGCGTCCCATATATTTGTCCGACAGCGCCAGACCCGCGCCCAGCGGGACATTCGCGCCTACAATGCCATGGCCTCCATAGAAGTGCTTGTCGCGGCTGAACATGTGCATCGATCCGCCCTTGCCGCGTGAATAGCCGCCCTCGCGCCCGGTCAGTTCGGCCATCACGCCGTCGGGATCCATCCCACAGGCGAGCATATGGCCGTGATCGCGATAGGTGGTGATGCGCTTGTCGCCCTCATCGGCGGCCGCCTCGAGCCCGACAACAACCGCTTCCTGTCCTATATAGAGATGGCAGAAGCCCCCGATTAGGCCCATGCCGTAAAGCTGCCCCGCCTTTTCTTCAAACCGACGTATCAGCAGCATATCGCGGTAATAGCTTTTCAGCTCGTCCGCGGAAATATTTGACTTTGCAGTTGTTTTTCTGGCCGCCATTGTCTCTTGCCTCCCGTCTGCAAAGATAGTTTAGCGTTAAACTATTATTATCACCGCCCGCAAAGGAATGCGAGTACCAATTTTCGTCCCGGTTGCTCGAACCGAACGCCGCTTGATTCTCGTCTGAAAATCCTCCCTCGAGGGGGAGTGTGCCTGTTTTTGAATCGGTTTTCTAGCGTATGACGATTTCGTCTGCCCGCAGCATACCCAGGATGTCGCGGGCCTGCTGGTCGAGAAGGTCGAGGTCGAGATAGGCGTCAGACAATCTCAGCGTCAGGTTTTCCATCCGCGCAACCTGCTCTTCCAATTGCGCAAGTTGCTCGCGCAAATCCCGTTCATCCGCTTCGATTTCCGCGCGTTTGAGCAAGCCGAAATCACCTTGCACGGCGGCAAAGGTGAAATACCCCGACAGCCCCAGAGCGGTGAGACTGTACAAAATGACACCAAGGGCGGGCTTTTTTCGCGCGGTCATGACCTGTTTGCTCAAAAACTGTAAAGCGGCACGCAGTGCGCCACAGACAACGCCCAGAAGCAAAACCCAGACGCAGTGCCCAGAGACGCTCGCATAGAACAAACAGGTTGTGAATCCCCTTTCCTCTTCAAGGTCTTTGAGGGATAGAAAAGTCCTGAAGGAGAGTCTTTCATGCCACAGCTGCCGCCGCGTGAAACGCTGAGCACCCATGAGGTGATCAACCAGCCAGTCCTGAAGCATGACGGCGATCTTTGGACCTCTGACCCCGCGGTGCAGACCCATGCCGGGGCGGCAGGCGCTGACCCGGGAACGCTCGCATCCTATGGCGAGCAGATGGGGTCGGCTGTCATGCGCGCGGCGGGGCAGGAAGCCCAGCGACACCTGCCTGAATTGCGCGCGTTTGACGATGCGGGTCGGAGGCTTGATGAGGTGATCTATGGGTCGTCCTATCATACGCTTTTGAAAGTCGGTATTGCTGCGGGCTTTTCCGCGGTGGCCTGGGAAGGCGCCGGTGGTGGCCATGCCACCCATGCGGCCATGGTGTATCTCACCACGCAGGTCGAGCCCGGCATTTGTTGTCCCATGACAATGACTTACGCTGCGATTCCGGCGCTCGAGGCAAGCGATGATTTATTCGCGTCATGGGTGCCCAAGCTGGTGTCGCGGGCGTATGACCCGGCGGTGCGTCCCTTGGCGCAAAAGAGCGGCGCCACGCTGTCGCTCGCGATGACCGAAAAGCAGGGTGGGTCTGATTTGTCTTTAACGTCGACACGCGCCACACGGGACGGGACATCCTACCGGTTGCGCGGGCATAAATACTATTGCTCGGCGCCAATGTCGGACGGGTTTCTCACGCTCGCGCAGACCTCGGGAGGATTGACCGCA
>JBCCNY010000081.1:0-10169 GCA_039025595.1 Pseudomonadota bacterium
CCGCATTCGCGGGTGAGAAACCGGGCCAGGGGGATTTCCAGCTGGCTGTCAGGAAAGAAAAAGACGGATTTGTCACGCAGTGCAGCAGCGGCCTGGGCCACTGCCTTTTTAGCACGTGCGCGGGGCGCGTTTGTAACAGTGTCGAACAGGGTGAGGTCGACACCGAATTCCGTTGCCACGGCGCGAAGCCACGCTGTGGTGCCTTCTTCGCCGAACGGGAAAGGCGCAGGAATGTGACGCGCCCCGCGCCTTCCTAAAGCGGCGAGGGAGCCGCCTAGGAATGGCTGGGTCAGGGCAAACATCGTATTGGGACCGACCGCCAGCGTATCATCCGCGCGGCGCGCGGGCAGCACTCTGACATTGTCGATCCCCAGTTTGCCGAGAAGATCGAGCATTTGATCTTCTACGACATCGGGTAAGGCGCCAACCACCAAGAGTTGGCGCTCATCTGTTTCCGGCAGGGCCGGTATCATTGCGGCAAGGCAGGCATCCTCGCCCTCGGTAAAGGTCGTCTCGATGCCAGATCCTGAATAATTCAGGACCCGAACATGGGGCGCATATTGCGCACTTAGCTTTTCAGCCGCGCGGGCCAGGTCAAGCTTGATCACCTCAGAAGGGCAAGAGCCCACGAGAAAGAGCTGCCGGATGTCCTTGCGTCGCTCCAGCAGGCGCGCAACTTCGCGCTCGAGTTCTTCCTGAGCATCAGCGAGCCCGGCCAAATCGCCTTCTTCGAGGATCGCCGTGCCAAAACGTGGCTCTGCAAAGATCATGACACCCGCCGCGCTTTGCAGCAGATGCGCACAGGTGCGTGAACCCACGACAAGAAAGAACGCATCCTGCATCTTGCGATGCAGCCAGATGATTCCCGTCAAACCGCAAAATACCTCGTGCTGGCCGCGTTCCTTTAGGATCGGGGCCGAACGACATCCGGTTTCGGGGGGCGTGCGCAGTGGGGAATTCATACCGTCACCCCCGCATTCTGGTCTGACTTTGCGTTTGTCCGTTGGCTTGATTGCGCGTCAGATTGCAGCCGCGCGGCGCGCAGTTTGAGCAGAAATTGCGCCGCGTTTATCACGTAGGCTGCATAGGCGGCCAACGCGAGCCACATCAGCCCCTCAGGGCTCATGGAGCCAGCAAAGAGCGCCCAGATATAGGCGGTGTGCAGCGCGATCACAGCAAAGCTGAAGACGTCTTCCCAGAAGAAGGCATCTGCAAAAAGGTATTGTCCGAAAACAACTTTTTCCCAGATCGCGCCGGTGACCATGATCGTGTAAAGGAACCCGGTTTTGATCAGAATGGACCAGGTCGCGATGTCATATCCCGCGCCTGTCACCAGGTACCGCAGCACCAGGAAGAGAGAGATCGCAAAAACGGCGAACTGAGCCGGGGCCAAAATGCCTTGTACCAGTGTCCAGCGTGTGGCGTCCCGCCGCCGCCGCTGATCTGGCGTATATAGCATAGCGTAGCCCTTTTTCGTCGCGCCGCGCGGTTTCATGGATCCCCTCGTTAGGACATAAGGTCCTGTACTGATCGTAGGGCGCGCATACTGAAAGTGTCAATTAAAATTTACAGATTAAGGTCGGAAATAATGTCAATAAAAGTTGGCGACCACCGGAGGGTAAGTGACGCTGGTCATTTTCCTTATGTTTTAAGCCCATCGTCATCCGATTTACGGACTTTCAACGCGGTTTGTTTCTAGCGTTTTGAATGCTTCGACGGAGCCCTGTCAGATAAAAGTGACATATTGTTCTGCGCTCTCGGGCTGGTTATTTTGTCCGCTGGAGTGAATTTCGATAGGTGCGTTTGTAATTTGCGTGTTACGCTGTTACTCAATATTTAGGAGGAACTTATGTCCAACTCCTCGTCCACCTACGGCCCGGTTCTTGCGGAGACCCAAAGGCCAGCTATCCGGTTTTTGGTTGAATCGGCTCTCAGAGCTTTGAACTCAAAGGCGCCGTCGGCGCGACCGCGGACGCGAGATCAGTGGGTTGGGCGCCTCTGTCAGGCGCTGATGGCTGAAGGCGATCGCGACTATCAATCCGTTATCAAAGCGTTGATTGCTTCGGGCGTGCGTCCCGAGGATGTTTACCAGTCATATGTGCCTTCGGCTGCGCGCTTCTTGGGCGAGTTGTGGGTCAGTGACCGGGCAAGTTTCGTCGATGTTACAATTGGCGCGTCGCGGTTGCAGAGCCTGTTTCGCAGCAACGATCTTGATCTGATGGCTCGCGCCGAGGATCGCTCGATCCCGTTGGGTCAATCCGTGCTGATGGTTATGCCGGAATATGAGCAACATGCGCTTGGCGCCTTCGTTATTGCAGACAACCTGCGCCGACATGGACTTTGGGTTCACATGGCTATTGGCCTGAAGGACGCTGAATTGGCGGAGCTTATCCGAACCAGTCGTTTCGCGATGATCGGTATTTCTCTTGCGACCCGCGCAACCGTTGAAAAGACCACTGGTCTCGTCGATTACATCCGGTCCCAGGTGGAATATGTGCCGCCGATTGTCATCGGTGGGCGGGTTGTCAATGAGGATGAGACGGCGGTGATGCGAACAGGCGCTGACTTCGCCGTCAAGACGGCGCGCGAAGCAATTGAACGTTGTGGCTTGTCGAGCGTCGCCGAAGCAATACCTTTTGCAGGCATCAAATGATGATTTGGAGTGGGGGGATGAGCGAGGCGACGATGTGACAAGAGAGCGACGCGGATCAGAGCGCATGCGCGCGGGGGCTTTGCCGGACCCATCGAGCGTGCAGAACCTGATAGAGCAAGCGGCAGATATTTCTGTTCTGGTGCAAGCGAATGGCGAGGTCGGGGGAATAGCGGTCAGTCCTGATTGTCCCTCTCTGGGTTGCTTGGATCATTGGGTTGGACGACCTTTCCACAACTTCCTGACGTCAGAGAGCCAAGAAAAGTTCGACGCAAGAGTTGCGGCGATGCGCCTGGATCCCGATCTGATGCCGCGGTCTCTTGAGATCAATCATGTGGACAACGCGACTTGGGAGTTTCCGATCCGCTATACGCTGCACCGCATCTACGAAAATGATGATGTGATGTTACTAGGTCGCGACATGCAGCCCATCGCGGAAGTGCAGCAACGGCTGGTGTCAGAGCAGATGGCGCGGGAGCGCGATCAGCAGCGTCTGCGTAGCGAGCAGACCTTCTATAATGTTGTGCTTGATGCAGCTGATGCGGCTTTGATCGTGGTGGAGCCGGATAAGGGCCGTGTTCGCGACGTGAATTCGGTTGCGGCGGATTTGCTCGGCGCCAAGCCGGACGCGCTTGAGGGCTCATCGCTGGCGCAGGCTTTCGAAGGGCGCCGGAGAGAAGAGCTGATCGAAGCCCTGCGTGCCGCAGCGGGTAGTCGCGAGGTCAGCGCGCTCGAGATGGTCTCACGCCGCAACGGTCAATCCATCTTGCTCTATCCGAGTTTCTTCCGCGCCGCTGGTGAACTGTTCATGCTATGCCGACTGGTTTCGGCGGATGAGGCGACATCAACCGGTTCGCAATCGGCGCATGCGGTGTCTTTGCTCTATGCGGCCACATCCGATGCGATTGTGTTGACAGATGTCAAAGGCATAGTTCGTGATGCCAATGAGGCTTTTCTGGTCATGGCGGACGCCGCGCAGTTACGCGATGTGCGCGATATGAACTTGTCGGAATTCTTCGTGCGCGGTGCAGTGGATGTGAAGCTGATGACCGAATCCGCTCAGAAAGAGAACCGCTTGCGCAATTATGCCACGCAGATGACCAGTCTAGTGGGGACCCGTTCGTCGGTGGACGTCTCTGTTGCGCGGCTGCGTGATGGCGTCGGAGACTACGGCTTTGGCTTCGTCATTCGCAGCGTTCCGGCAAGTGACTCGGTTGAGACGGATCCTGCGTCGGCGGTAGTGAGCGAAGACGCCATGAAAAATGTCATGGATCTGGTAGGAACCGCTTCGTTGAAAGAGCTCGTATCGGCGACGTCAGACGTGATCGAAAAGCTATGCATTGAGACTGCGGTGCAACTGACTGGAAACAATCGCGTTGCAGCGGCGGAGATGCTGGGCCTCTCCCGTCAAAGTCTGTATGTTAAACTGCGTAAGCATGGCTTGATAAGCAGCAATCCCGACAGCGACGCCTGAGCGTCACCGCTTCCGAGATATAGATCGAAGATTTCTGTCGCGCAGGCTGCGGCATTTTGAACTGCGGCCCGCAATGTGCCGAAAAATCACTTTCCTTAATTGATAATGTAAGCTTTAATTGACACTATGGGTGTCTCATTAAATATACGATCGCCGGGAGGTTGGCCGCAGCCAGGTGCGGTTCTGACGTTGATCAAGCCGATCACATGGTTTCCGCCGATCTGGGCTTATCTGTGCGGGGTCATCTCATCGGGAGCTTCAGTTCTTGAAGCGCCCTGGCTGGTGCTGATCGGCGTGGTGCTGGCCGGACCGGTGGTATGTGGCATGAGCCAGGCGGCGAATGACTGGTGCGATCGGCATGTCGATGCGATTAACGAACCCGACCGGCCGATCCCGTCAGGCGCAATGCCCGGTCAATGGGGCCTCTGGATTGCGTTGGCGATGTCCGCAGTGTCTCTCGCGCTCGGCGCCACGCTGGGTCCGTGGGGTTTTGGCGCGACCGTTTTTGGCGTGCTGGCGGCATGGGCCTATTCGGCCGAACCCATCAGACTCAAAAAATCGGGCTGGTGGGGCCCTGGATTGGTCGGGCTCTGCTATGAGGGTTTGCCGTGGTTCACCGGAGCGGCGGTCTTGTCTGCGGGTGCGCCGGCGCCTGAGATCGTTCTCGTCGCGCTACTTTATGCGATGGGCGCTCACGGCATCATGACACTCAATGATTTCAAGGCGGTAGAGGGCGACGAACGTATGGGCGTCAAGTCGTTGCCCGTCATGTTTGGTCCGGAACAGGCCGCGCGGGTGGCGTGTTTTACCATGCTGGTGCCGCAGGCGGCCGTCGTGGGCTTGTTGGTGCTTTGGGAGCAGAACCTGCACGCGATTGCTGTCTCGGCACTGCTGGTCGCACAGCTCTGGGCGATGCGTGTTCTTATGACGGATCCCAAGGGACGGGCCCCCTGGTTTAACGGAACAGGTGTGACGCTTTACGTCAGCGGCATGATGGTGACCGCCTTCGCTGTCCGAGGGCTTTTGGGCATGGGGTAGATGGCATGAGGGCGCTGTCATGACTTTGGGATGGGGCGGATTGGTTCGGTTATGCCTTGCCAATGCTGCGATTGGGGGGCTGTCGGCCTTACCGGTCAATCTTTTCAATCGGTTGATGACTGTCGAACTGGCGCTCCCAGCCCTGCTGCCGGGATTGCTCGTTGCGCTTCACTATGCCGTGCAGTTGACGCGGCCCTACTATGGGTATCGCTCGGATGCCTATGGCGGGCGCACGCCATTCATCGTGGGCGGAATCGCTGTCGTCGGAGCAGGCCTTGTTCTGACCGCCTACGGAATTGCCTATGTCTCAGACCCGACGCTGGCCATTGCCGTTTGGATACTCGCCTACATGATGATCGGGTTCGGGATCGGCGCGGCCGGGACCTCTTTTCTAGCGCTTTTGGCAACGGCCGCAGAGGGCCGTCGTAAGGGGGCCGCGGCAACAGTCGCCTGGTTGATGCTGATTGCCGGGGCGATTGCGGCCTCTGTCGGTACGGGCATTGCCCTGAAACCCTATTCGCCGGACCGGTTGATGGCTGTTGTTCCGGTCGTCGCACTCGCGGCGCTCGCGCTGGCGCTGATCGCCACCTGGCGGGTTGAGAGACGACTGGGCGCGGTTCCCTCGCCATCCGAGCCTGCTCTCGGACCCGCTTTGCGTGCGACATGGGCCGATCCGGCCGCGCGCGCCTTTACGGGTTTTGTCCTGCTCTCGATCCTTGCCTTTTATCTCAGTGAACTGGTGCTTGAGCCCTTTGCGGGCCATGTGCATGGGCTCACACCCGACGCGTCGACAAAGCTCTCTGGCGGCAAGGATGGCGCCGCGCTTATGGGGATGCTCATTGCTGGAGCTGCGTCAACGCTGGGTTGGTGTAGTCTGCGCAACTGGGCGGTGATTGGCTGTGTAGCCTCGGCGCTGGGGCTGCTGGGCTTAGGCGCGGGACTGGCGCTTATTCCCTGCACGATCGTCCTGGGCCTCGGCAACGGACTATTCGTTGTTGGCGCGATCGGCTCGATGATGCGGCTTGCAGCCGAAGATGAAGGCGCAACCGGCACCCGAATGGGTGTCTTCGGCGCCGCACAGGCGGTTGCGGCGGGGGTCGCAGGTCTGCTGGCGACGGGAACACTCGACCTGGCGCGCACGGCCATGCCAGATGCCGCCGCCTATGGCACTGTTTTCACTATCGAGGCCATTTTGTTCTTGGCCGCCGCTCTGATGGCGGTGCGCATTCTGGGCGGTGTCCGACCGGCGCCGCTACAACCGGGAGAATAGACATGTTTGACGTCGTCGTTGTCGGAGGAGGTCCTTGCGGGGCGACCGCAGCCGAAGATCTGGCACGCGCCGGGTATGATGTTGCGCTGCTCGACCGCGCGGGCCGGATCAAACCCTGCGGTGGTGCGATCCCACCGCGTCTGATCGAGGATTTTCACATCCCCAACGAGCAACTTGTCGCGAAAATTACTACGGCGCGTATGATCTCGCCCACCGGTCGAAGGGTCGATATCCCTATTGAAAACGGCTTCGTCGGTATGGTCGATCGCGAGCATTTCGACGAATATCTGCGTCAGCGCGCTGTCCGCACGGGGGCGTGTCGCGCGACAGGGACGTTTGTGCGCATCGACCGCGACGAGGCCGGCACGCATGTCGTTTACCGAGACAAGGTGAGCGGCAATGAACGCGCATTAACCACGCATTATGTGATTGGGGCGGATGGGGCACGCTCCAACGTAGCGCGCGATGAGGTCGAGGGCGGGGACAAGATCCCGTTCGTCGTGGCCTATCACGAAATCATCGAGGCTCCGGGGCGCGTCGGGACCTATGACCCGGAACGCTGCGACGTGATATACGACGGCCGGATCTCACCTGATTTCTACGGCTGGGTTTTTCCTCATGGCGAACAGGCCAGTGTGGGCATGGGCTCGCTGGTCAAAGAAGTGGATCTGAAAAAAGCCACCGCCGATTTGCGCGCCTCCAGCGGTCTGACCGAGTGCCGGACGATCCGCAAAGAAGGCGCGCCGATCCCGCTCAAACCGCTGGATCGTTGGGATAACGGTCGCGATGTCGTGCTGGCCGGGGATGCGGCTGGCGTGGTTGCCCCAAGCTCGGGTGAGGGGATATACTATGCCATGGCAGGCGGTCGCGCGGCGGCGGCTTCGGTCGCGTCTGCGCTGGCCTCCAGCAAGGTGCGTGATCTGCAAATGGCGCGCAAGATGTTCATGAAGGATCACAAGACGGTCTTCAGGGTTCTGGCCTCGATGCAAAATGCCTATTACCGCTCCGACGAGCGGCGCGAGCGCTTTGTCTCTTTGTGCCACGATGTCGATGTGCAACGTCTGACATTCGAGGCTTACATGAACAAGAAGCTGGTGAAAGCGCGTCCGATGGCACATCTCAAGATCGGACTGAAAAACATCGCTCATCTGACGCGTCTTGTGCCCCAGGCTTACATATGACTGAAATGATCCCCACCTGGATGGGCGGTGATCTTGTCGCGGTGGATATGCTGGACGTGCATCAGCAGGGATTGCGGCACCGGGCGGTCTCCGTTTTCCTGATGCATGAGGCTCACCTTCTGATTCAGCGCCGGTCCATGACAAAGGCGCATACGCCAGGATTGTGGTCGAGCACCTGTTGTTCTCACCCGCGATGGGGCGAGCCGTCCGAGGCCTGTGCGCTGAGACTTTTGCAAGAGGAATTGGGGATTTCCGCGGTGGTGCCAATTGTGGCCTCGACCCCGATCGAGTACCGCGCCGATGTGGGGTCCGGGATGACCGATCATGAGGTGGTCGACGTCTTCGTCGCCGAAGTCGCAGAGCGTCCACTCATCCATGCGAGTCCAGAGCTCGTAATGGAGGTGGCCTGGCGCCGTCTGCCCGATCTCATTGCGTCAATCGCTGCCGAGCCAGAGAATTTCACCCCGTGGCTGAGAACATGCCTTTTGGAAAGGCGGGATCTGATCTTTCACTAAGTTGAGCGAACGTGCGCAGCCCCTTGTATCTTAACCCGGTTTTGACCATTTTGGCGCGGTTAACTCGGGGACCCAATCGTGCTCAGCCTCAAAGACCTACTTTTTTTGACGGCGCTTGCACGGCAACGCCACTTTGCAAGGGCGGCGGAGGAATGCGGGGTGTCCCAACCTGCCTTCTCGATGCGCATCAGTAAGCTTGAAGAGCAGCTGCAAACCAAGATCGTGCGCCGCGGTAATCGCTTTCAAGGTCTTACACCGGACGGCGAGTCGATCGTGCGCCACGCGCTCCAGATCCTGGAGGACGTTAAACGTCTTGAGACCGAGTTCTCGACAGAGCCTGGCGATCTGGGGGGTGTCATCTCGTTGGGTGTTGTGCCGACGGCCACCGCTTTCGCGGCCAAAACAATCAAGCACCTGCGCGAGCAGAACCCCGGCATTACGGTAAAACTGATGTCGACGAACTCGCTGACGGTTCTCGAAGGCATCGAGCAAGGCCGTTTCGACGCCGGGATCACCTATACCGAGGCGGTTGAACAGCATCGTTTGGACAGCTTTCCGATCCATGACGAAGAATATGTTCTGATCGCGCCATCTGCCATGCTCGCAGATGACAGAGACGAAATCACATGGACTGAAGCGGCTCAGTTGCCAATGTGCCTTCTGGAACCAGGCATGCAGAACCGTCGTATCATTGATGGGGTGTTTCGCGATCTGGGCTGCCAACCCCATGTAGTGGCTGAGCTATCGGGTCTGACGGCGGGCGTCGTCATGGCAATCGAGGGCGTCGCAGCCACAATCGTCCCCCGCGGAGTGGCGGAGGAAATTGCCGGCCTTGAAGCGGTCGGCATGGTGTCGCTAATCGAGCCGGTTGTGCGAAAGTCGCTGAGTCTTGTGACCGTCAACCGTGGACCCGGGCTTCGGACGATCACCGCTCTCAAGCAGGCAGTCGAAGCTGTGCAATAAGTTTTGCTTATCGCTGCATAGAAAGATACGATTTTTCTTGCACATAGCTCTGCGCTAACTTTCTAATCAGGGCGGAACCGGGCGCAAGCCATAGCCAGCGAGGGGTCCTTATGGCGTTAGACGCACGTCAGGGTGTATGGAAATCAGGGAAAGGCAAGGGACGGCATGTCCCGAAGGGCCGCCAGCTCGAAGATGAAGCCTGGCAAGAAGTATTTGATTTACTTGGACAAACGCCGCGACGCCGTGATCTTCTGATCGAGTTTTTGCACCTCATCCAGGATGAGTTTGGACATTTGTCTTCGCGGCATTTGCGGGCGTTGGCCCACGAGATGCGCCTCTCGATGGCAGAGGTTTATGAGGTCGCGACGTTCTACGCTCATTTCGATGTGGTGAGGGAAGATGAGGCTGCGCCGCCCGCGCTCACCATCCGGGTGTGCGACTCTTTGGCCTGCGAGTTGGCTGGCGCAAACCAGTTGAAGGCGGCACTTGAGGACGGTCTCGACCCGACGGAAGTGCGTGTTCTGCGTGCACCGTGCATGGGGCGCTGCGATACGGCGCCGGTGCTTGAGATCGGTCACAACCATATCGATCATGCCACAGCAGAGAAAGTTGACGCGGCCATTTTGGCCGATGACACGCATGCGCATGTGCCCGATTACGAGGCATATGAGACCTATCGCGCGGCGGGTGGCTACGAAAAGCTTGCCGAGATCCGGCAGAGCGGCGATTTCGAAGAGATCCAGCAGACGTTGCTCGATTCAGGCCTGCGCGGATTGGGCGGCGCTGGTTTTCCCTCGGGCCGCAAATGGGGCTTCGTGCGCGCCGAGGCGGGACCGCGTTATCTGGCCGTCAACGGCGATGAGGGCGAGCCGGGCACTTTTAAAGACCGCTATTACCTCGAACGCACGCCACATCTCTTCCTAGAAGGCATGCTGATCGGGGCCTGGGCGGTCGAGGCCGAAAAGTGCTTTATCTACATGCGCGATGAGTATCCAGCCGTGCTGACGATCCTCGCAAATGAGATCAAAAAGCTGGAAGAGGCGGGGATTGTCGAAAAAGGCTACATCGATCTGCGCCG
>JBCCNY010000082.1:0-10138 GCA_039025595.1 Pseudomonadota bacterium
CGCCGAGGGGCTTTTGGATTGGCAGGACGATCAGCAATCCGTCGCGCTGGCGGTTGCGGTGCCGGAATTTGATGCGCTGTTCAAAAAATTGCGGCGCTCCAACATAGATTTCATGCAAGAAGAAATTAAGGTCAGTCGGGGCGGACGGACTGAGAACCTGCTTGTGCGTATGTCTACCCGTCACAGCGAGGAGGGTCGCCGCGAAGGTTACGTCGTTGCATTTGACGACGTGACAGAGCTTGTCTCGGCGCAGCGGATGGCGGCCTGGGGCGATGTGGCACGCCGAATTGCGCATGAAATCAAAAACCCCCTCACGCCAATCCAGCTATCGACAGAGCGTATCAAACGCAAATTCGCCAAATCGCTGGATGACGCACAATCCGACGAACTCACGCAACTGACCGATGTGGTGATCCGTCAGACCAGTGATTTGCGACGGATTGTAGATGAGTTTTCGAAATTCGCTCGCATGCCCGAGCCACAGATCAAACTTGAAAGCCTAAGCGCGTTGCTGCGCGAGGCGCTTGTTCTGCAAGAGGCGGGTCAGCCAAGTGTTAGCTTCATCAAAGACCTGTCAGAGGATCCGTTATGGGCTGATGTCGATGCCACAATGGTGTCGCAAGCTTTGACGAACTTAATCAAGAACGCGGGCGAAGCGATTGAAACGCGTTTTGAAAAGCAAGGACCGGACACGCATCAGGCGGAAATTCGCATTGAAACGCGGTGCGACGCCGGGGTTACTGAAATCCGTATCAGCGACAATGGTATCGGCCTGCCAGCAGACCGCGCGCGGCTCTTTGAGCCTTACGTGACCACCCGCGAGAAGGGAACCGGTCTCGGCCTGCCCATCGTGAAAAAGATCGTTGAAGAGCATGGCGGTACGTTCTCGCTGGAGGATGCCGTCCCGTTCCATCCTGACGCAAGGGCAGGAGCTATGGCTGTTATCCGGCTTCCGCATGCGGCGTCAAAACTTGATTCATCCCAAATAGCAGAAAAACAGGCAGTGTGAGGTAGACATGAGCGACATTCTGATCGTCGATGACGAGCGCGATATCCGAGAGCTGATATCGGATATTCTGAAAGATGAGGGTTTCACAACCCGAGTGGCGGCCAATTCAGATCAGGCGATGAAGGCCATAGCAGAAGAACGGCCCGGTCTTCTGATCCTCGATATCTGGCTGAAAGACAGCCATATGGACGGCATCGATATTCTCAAATGCGTGAAGCGCGACTATCCGGAGGTGCCGGTTGTTATTATTTCCGGCCATGGCAATATCGAAATTGCCGTCGCCGCGATCAAGCAAGGCGCCTACGACTTCATCGAAAAGCCATTTAACATCGACCAGTTACTGGTCGTCATTCGCCGTGGGATGGAAACCAGCCGTCTGCGTCGCGAAAATATCGCTCTCAAACGCCAGGACACGCGCCCGGCTGAAATGCTCGGTGACAGCCCCGCATTCCGAGCGCTGATTGCTCAGCTGGACAAGGTCACGAAGAGCAATGGTCGCGTGATGCTGACCGGTCCGGCGGGATGCGGCAAAGAACTCGCGGCGCGCTTCATACATGCCAACTCAAACCGCGTTGATGCGCCTTTTATCTGCGTCGGTTGCGCCTCAATTGAGCCTGACCGTATGGAAGAGGTGCTATTCGGGCGCGAGAATGAAGAGGGTGGTCCGATCCCCGGTCTGCTGGAGGAGGCCAATGGCGGCTTCATCTACCTTGATGAAGTGGCAGACATGCCGCTTGGCACGCAGTCCAAAATGCTGCGGGTTCTGGTGGACCAAACCTTTACCCGGGTTGGCGGCAGCGAGAAAATTCAAGTGGATCTCCGCGTGATTTCCTCAACGAGCAGAGATCTTGTGGTAGAGATCGAAGCGGAGCGTTTTCGGCGAGAGCTTTTTCACCGGCTGAATGTGGTTCCAATCGCTGTTCCCTGCTTGGAGGAGCGCCGAGAAGATATTCCAGTGCTGGCCGACCATTTCATTCGGCAATTGCATGAGGATCAAGGGCTGAGCGCACGCGAGCTGACTGATGAGGCAGCCGCGTTGCTACAGACGATGCGCTGGCCCGGCAATGTCCGCCAGCTACGCAATGTCATCGAGAGGCTGTTGATATTGGGTGATGGCCATGGCGCCATTGAGGCACGCGAGCTTCCGGGCGAGACCGGCGGCGCACGGGTTGATGACGGGCGCGTTGTACTGTCGGGAACTGTGGCGACCATGCCTTTGCGAGAGGCGCGAGAGGCCTTTGAGCGCGAATACCTGCTCACGCAAATCAACCGATTTGGCGGCAATATCAGCCGGACGGCGGAATTTGTTGGTATGGAGCGCAGCGCCCTTCATCGTAAACTGAAATCGCTCGGCGTTGTCACCGGTGCAAAATCCAACCGGATGGACGACGTGTCCCAGCCCCAGCAGGCCGCAGAGTGACAGCCACGATGGCCCTCAGGGATTAACGATCTGGTATCCTCCGGACCGGATGCGAATAATGCAAGATGTGTCGGTAATCGGCGGCTGAACCCGCGTGCGTGTAATCGTTGTCGCAGCAACGACATCAGAACTGCATTGGGGCAGGGACACGCGAGAGAAGCCTTGATCTGTCATGCAGGATCGGGTGACGTTTGTGCGTAACGGTTCGTTCGCGTCATAGGTTTCGAAGTAGCCGGGGCGCAGCAGGACGCGCCGGGACACGCATTGACCGTTCGAGTAGCAGAAGGAACGGTATGTATAGTCGGGCGGGATGTAGCGTTGACGATTATCCACCGGCACTTGGCTCAGCGCTGTGACCTGGCAGGTGGAGAGCTCTGAATTGACGCGAGTGACCTCTGTTCCTTCACGGTGATAGATTGTGGTAGGCGTACAGGCTGCTGCGAGCGCGGCCATCAGCAGAGTGCATACGCGCAGAGTTGAACGATCAAACATCATGTATTCCAATACGTCTTTTGACGTGAAGCGCCTACTATTTGTGCGATACGGTACCGCAAGCTACGTTGCCGCGCCAGTCCCAACAATGTCTTGCTGTAAAATCTACATATCGTAATTTTAGCAATACTTTACGCGTCTTTGCTAAAGTGAAAGTTCGCGAATTCGAGATAGACAAATCCATTGACCCGCGCCCTGCCATCTGTCATGCAACAAGGCTGGACGGACTGCAAAGGCATTGCCGATGAAGGTCATTATTTGCGGGGCAGGTCAGGTCGGATGGCAAATTGCGCGCCACCTGTCCGGTGAGCAAAATGACGTCACCGTTGTGGATAGCAACCCCGACCTCGTTCGCCGAGCAACGGAGACATTGGACGTTCAGGGTATCACTGGATTTGCCAGCTATCCCAGCGTTCTGGATGCGGCGGGTGCGCGCGACGCCGATATGGTGATTGCTGCAACCTATTCTGACGAGGTCAATATGGTGACCTGTCAGGTGGCGCATTCGGTCTTCGAGGTGAGCCGCAAGATCGCGCGATTGCGCGCGCAATCCTATCTCGACGCGATCTATTCTGATCTATACCGACGCGATCACATGCCGATCGACGTTGTGATCTCTCCGGAGCGCGAAGTGGCGCAAGCTGCGTTGCAACGGCTGGGCGCACCAGCGGCTTTCGATACAGAAATGTTCATGGATGGGGCGGCGCAGCTTGTGGGGTTGCGCATTGGTGAGGATTGCCCGGTCATCGATACAAGGCTGCGCCATCTCGATGAGCTCTTCAGTACATTGCGCGTCGTGGTCATCGGGGTCCGGCGTGAGGGGCGTCTGTTCGCACCTGAGGCCGAGGATCAGCTTCGGGTCGGGGACGATGCCTACATCTTTGGTCCGATTGAGGATATTCCGCGCACGATGGAGGTCTTTGGCAAGACGCAACGCAAACAGGACCGGCTGGTTATCATCGGCGGCGGCAATATCGGGTTGAGCGTCGCGAGCTCGCTCGAACAGCGAGAACGCAAGACGCGTGTCAAGGTGATCGAACGCGAGCGCAAATGCGCCGAACGCGCCGCCGATTTGTTGGAACGCACGATTGTTCTGAATGGCGACGGTCTGGACACACAGCTCTTGGCGGAGGCCAATATTGCAAAGGCCGATGCCGTGCTGGCGGTCACCGATGATGACAAAACCAACCTGCTGAGCGCGGTGCGCGCCAAGGCAGAAGGGTGTCCTTATGCGATCGCACTGGTCAACGATCCGACATTGGTGCCTTTGCTGGAGCCTCTGGGGATCGATGCCTATATCAATCCGCGTGCCACCACGGTGAGCTCGATCTTGCGCCATGTGCGTCATGGACGCGTGCGCGCCGTCTATTCGCTGGGCGATGCAGAGGCCGAAGTGATCGAGGCGCAGGTTTTGTCGACCTCGTCCATTGCGGGACAAACCATTCGCGACATTGATTTTCCCGAAGGCGTGCTGGTGGGCGGAATTCTCAAGGAGGGCCAAGTGATAAAACCAACCGGTAGTCTGATGATCGAGGCCAATGACGTGCTGGTGATGTTCGCGATGTCAGAAGATGTCGCGCAGGTCGAGCAGCTGCTTCAGGTTTCCATCGATTTCTTCTGATCCGATGCTCGAGCGCCTGCTTGCCCTTCCGTTGATCCTCGTTCTGATGGGTTTCTTCAGCGTGGCGATGCTGGTTCCGGCCATCCATGCGCTGACGCTCGAGGATCATTCCGTCGCTCAGGCGTTTTTCTATTCGAGCCTGCTCAGCCTCTCGATTATTATTATGATTAGCATCGCCCTTTCAGGCCGCCCGCGATCCGAGAACCACGATATCGAAAATCTGGCTTCGCTGGCGCTAGCCTATACCGCGATGCCGCTTATCCTCGCGATCCCGTTTTACGAAGGATTGGAGACGACACGTTTCCTCAACGCCTATGTGGAGATGGTCTCGGCGCTTACAACTACGGGCGCGACTCTTTTTTCTAATCCGGACCGGTTGGTGGATAGCCTGCATCTCTGGCGGGCAATGGTGGCCTGGCTCGGCGGTTTCATGATCTGGGTGACCGCCTCGGCAGTCCTGGCGCCGATGAATCTTGGAGGTTTCGAGGTGACTGTTTCTGCTGAACCGGGGCAAGGTCAGGATCCTTTGACACGGATAAGACGTGCTTCTTCAGCCCGGCGTCTTGCGCAAGTCACGGTTCAGCTTTTGCCAGTCTATTTTGGCTTGACCGCAGCACTTTGGTTTTTATTAGCGCTCAGCGGTGAAGAGCCACTTCCCGCAGCGATGCATGCGATGTCAACGCTTTCAACCAGCGGTATCTCGCCCATCGGCGGCACCCAGAATTCCGAAGCAGGTTTCGCCGCAGAAGCGGTGATTTTTCTCTTCATGTTCTTCGCTTTGTCGCGCCTGACATTTGCCAAGGATGCCGCCAGCGCTGGTCGCGGCGGGCTGCTGAAAGACCCCGAATTCCGGATCGCAGCCGTCATTGTGATTGGTGTGCCGCTGATCCTGTTTTCCCGCCACTGGCTCGCCTCTTTCGAGGTCGACCAGCAAGAAAACCTGCAGATGGCCCTGAGCGCGCTGTGGGGCGGGATGTTCACGGTTCTGTCTTTTCTATCCACCACGGGTTTTGAAAGCGCGTCATGGGATCAGGCGCAAAGCTGGTCGGGCCTTGGCACAACCGGCCAGGTTCTAATGGGCTTGGCCATTTTGGGCGGGGGTGTGGCCACAACAGCTGGCGGGGTAAAGCTCTTCCGCATCTATGCCCTTTATCTCAACGGTCAAAGGGAGATGGAGCGTCTGATTCACCCCTCCTCGGTCGGACGGGCGGGCGGTCACCGACGAACAATCCGCAAACAGGGGGCGTTCGTGGCGTGGATCTTCTTCATGCTGTTCGGCCTGTCGCTGGCCTTGGTAACCCTTGTCATGGCGGCGCTCGGCCAAGATCTGCAAGAGGCGCTGGTTTTGGCGATTGCCGCACTCTCTACAGCAGGGCCGCTCACCCAGGTGGCGATCGATCCGCCGATTGACCTGCTGGAAATGAGCACCGCCGCCAAGCTTGTTTTTTCGTCTGCTATGGTTTTGGGACGACTTGAAACTCTGGCGCTGATTGCACTCTTTAATCCGAGTCTCTGGTGGAACTAACTCGGCCGCACTGGTTTACCCCAAGGAGTTGATTTTAGGGGTGGAAACTCTCCGGTCGCCGTATCATACTCTTTGTGCGGGAAAAATTGTGCCCTGACCGGCGCATGCAAGAATAAGGGCGACCCACAATGGCGACAGATAAACAGAACCTGCAGGATGCATTTCTCAATCAGGTTCGCAAAACAAAAATCCCTGTCACGATTTTCCTGATCAACGGCGTCAAGCTACAGGGTGTAATCACGTGGTTTGATAATTTTTGCATCTTGCTTCGGCGGGACGGTCAGTCGCAACTGGTCTATAAGCACGCTGTTTCGACCATTATGCCGTCGCAACCTGTGAGCCTATATGATGGTGATGAGGGCTCTTGACGCCTGAAGGGGCGCGTCCTGACGGTGCAGGCGGAGAGCCGACACGCGCCTGGGTGGTGCATCCTGACATTTCCGGCAGCGACAGGACCCGCTCGCCTGAACTTGCACTAGAAGAAGCCGTATCACTTGCCCGGGCCTTGCCGGGTCTAGAGCTATGCGGCAGCGCTGTCATCCGGTTGCAGCGTCCGCATCCGGGCTTGTTGTTCGGCAAAGGCAAGGTGGAAGAGCTGGCCCGGCTGGCCGACGACAAAGAGCTCGAGCTCTTGCTTGTCGATGGCCCGGTCTCTCCCGTGCAGCAACGCAATCTGGAAAAAGAGCTTGGCGTAAAACTCCTCGATCGAACGAGCCTTATTCTCGAGATATTCAGCGACCGCGCGGCTACACGCGAAGGCGTGCTGCAGGTCGAAATGGCGGCGCTGAGCTATCAGCGAACGCGACTAGTGCGCGCCTGGACCCATCTCGAACGCCAGCGCGGCGGACTGGGCTTTGTGGGCGGACCGGGCGAGACACAGATCGAGGCCGACCGACGCGCGATTGATGAGCAATTGGTGCGCCTGCGCCGGCAATTGGCAAAGGTGGTCAAAACACGCGAATTGCACCGTGCCGCCCGTGCCAAGGTCCCGTTTCCGATTGTCGCGCTGGTGGGCTACACGAATGCGGGAAAATCCACCTTGTTCAATCGCCTGACTGGGGCCGAGGTAATGGCCAAGGACATGCTCTTTGCCACGCTTGATCCAACAATGCGGCGCATCCGGCTGCCCGATGGCGGTCCCGAGGTTATCCTGTCCGATACGGTGGGGTTCATTTCGGATCTGCCGACCGAGCTTGTCGCGGCGTTTCGAGCCACGCTTGAAGAGGTCACGTCCGCCGATCTGATCTGTCACGTGCGAGACATCTCTCATCCTGAGACGGATGAGCAAGCCAGTGATGTCCATTCCATCCTCGACAGCCTCGGCGTGCAGGATACAACACCGCAAATCGAGATCTGGAACAAGTTTGACAGGCTGGACCCTGATGCCGGGAGTGCTCTGCGCAACCGCGCCGCGCGCAACGATCCGGTGCAGATGATATCCGCGCTCACCGGCGAGGGGATTGAGGATCTCAGTGGTGCCATCGTTTCGGCCATCACCGGTCCGACACAGACCAGCGAATTGCATTTGGGATTTGAAGCTGGACGAAAACGCGCCTGGCTTTTTGACAAGGGTCTGGTCGAGACCGAAGAACCGGGCGAGGCGGGGTATACCCTGACCGTGCGCTGGAATGCGGCGCAGAGATCGCAATTTGAGGCTCTCTAATCGGGTGAAGTCATAGGGAGAGGATTATGGCCAAGGCGTTTTATGAGCTCTTGTTCACCGATACGGTGCGCGCATTGCAAGAGGCGCAGGGCACCGAAAACCTCTATGCTGAAGCGATGCGCCCTTTCGCACCGGCTGACAATCGGTTGGGACCATCCGAGAAACGTTTTATCACCCTCCGCGACGGGTTTTATCAGGCCACACTCTCGCAGAGCGGCTGGCCCTATGTGCAGTTTCGTGGTGGCCCGCGTGGGTTTTTGAAGGTGCTGGATGCCGAGACCCTTGGCTACGCCGATTACCGTGGAAACCAGCAATATATAAGCGATGGTAATCTTCGGAATGATGACCGTGTCGCGATGATCCTCGTCGACTACCCCAACAGCGCGAGGCTGAAAGTGATGGGACGCGCGCGGCTAAGCGAAGACCGAGACGAGCTACAAAAGCTGACCGACCCGGGGTATCGCGCGAAGCCGGAGCGAGGGGTGATCATCTCGGTTGAAGCCTTCGATTGGAATTGTCCGCAACATCTGCCGGTGCGGCTGACGATGGAAGAGCTGCAACCTATTCTTGAGCCGTTTCAAAAAGAACTGGCGCAGCTCAGAGCTGAAAACCAGAAACTGCGCGCCGAGCTTGAAGGACGCGCTTGACGCTTGGGTTCACGACACCTGACCGGCGTGATCGAGGCTGGCCTTAAGCTCCGCCGTTGACATGGTCTCTATAGGTTCAGCCAGAAATGCTTCGGTGCGTCTTTCGAGTATCTTATAGGCGTCGGTGAACGCAGCTTCCCAATCCGGCTCCGCGGTAGCGGCGGGATCCTCAACACCCCAATGTGCCCGTACCGGCGCACCGGGCCAGATCGGACATGTCTCACCCGCCGCCGAGGCACAAACCGTAATGACAGCCTCCATAACTGGGGCGGTCTCTAACTCGAACTCAGACCAGCTTTTGGAGCGGGCTCGCGACGTGTCATAGCCCAGATGTTCCAATAAACGCAGCGATTGCGGGTGAACTTTACCGGCTGGTTGAGAGCCCGCGGAATAGGCCGTCACACGTCCTTGACCGCGCGCATTCAGCAGGTGTTCAAGAAGGATCGAGCGAGCCGAGTTACCCGTACATAGGACAAGAATTTTCATACCCGCACCGCTAGAGCCTGCGTGTAACGTTTCGGTAAAATGGCCAAAGCGCCCTCGCGCTCGTCAGAACCAGCCTTGTATACCGCGCGATGCGGCTGCGATGTCGTTTCCGATGCCTTCAACTGTGCCGCAAGCGGAAAGGGCTACGACACAAAGGACCAAGAGGGTTACGTTTCTCATGCTACTGCCTCAAATCATGCCATTAACGGCTTATTTTGATGGGTCTGACCACCAGACCGTGGGAAGAAACCAAATCCCGTCACCATAAATCGGCACATTGTCCTCTGGATACTGCAAGCTCGACAGATGGGCAATCCGACCCACGGCAAACTGGTGGATTGGGATGACATAGCGGCCTGAAATCAACACCCGATCCAGCGCCCGCACAGCCGCGATGAAATCCTCGCGCGTGCGTGCGGCGAGCATCGCATCGATCATCGCGTCCGCCGCCGGGGCAGTCATACCCATCAGGTTACGACTGCCCGGCTGGTCAGCTGTGTCCGATCCCCAATAGAGGCGCTGCTCATTGCCGGGGCTCAGAGACAGAGAACGGCGAAAGAATGTCAGGTCAAAATCAAAGGCGCGCTCACGCTCGGCATATTGCGCGGAATCAACATTCTGGACATTGAGTTTGATACCCAACCGTTCCAACGCCTGCGCATAAAGGTTCATATAGGTGGCCGCCTGTTGCAGCAGGCCGTCATTTCGCAGAAGCGCTGTGAGCTCTAGCGGTGCGCCATCCGCATTCTGCAAAACACCGTCAACCACCCGCCATCCAGCCTCATCCAAAAGCGCCGCGGCGCGCCGGATATTGGCTCTGTTTCGCGCTGTGCCATCGGCGATAGGCAAAGAATAGCCCTCGATTGCGCCGGGCAGGAGCGTATCGGTAAAGGGCGTGAGCAGATCCAGAACGCGGCCTTCGGCGGGACCGGTCTGCATCGCCAGGTCAGAGCCGCCGAAATAGGATGAAATGCGTGGCTGTCGCCCGCCGGTTAGCGTGTCGTTGATGAATTCGAAGTTAAAGGCCAGCATCAGCGCTTCTCGCACACGCCAATCAACAAGCGGAGGACGACGCGTATTCATCACAAATCCCGTCATACCCGAAGGCTTGGCATGGGGGATCTCACTAAGAATGATCTCACCGGCGCGCACCGGCGGGATGTCGTATTGTGTGGCCCAGGCTTCAGCGTTTAGCTCGCGGACATAGGAGAGCGCCTGCGCTTTGAAGGCTTCCTTCAGAACCGTGTCGTCGCCATAGTGATCAATCTGTATCTC
>JBCCNY010000083.1:0-10104 GCA_039025595.1 Pseudomonadota bacterium
CGTCCGCGTCGGATATGTCTTCATGTTCATACTCTGTTAGCGTGGTCCGCGACTGGAGTGTCCATTGCTCGTTTATCTCATAGGCGATGTTCAGGCCCAGCCCCTCGATGGTCCTTGAAAAAGTGCTTTGCGTATCTGCTCGAACCACGCGGTCGGGCGGGAAATCGGAAGCAAAAAGAGACTGTGCCCCTCTTTCTTCATCAATGAAGGTGTATTTTAAAACAGTCGACAAACGATCTGTCGGGTCGAAGCGCAGGGACGCGCGGATTGTTGTTTGGTCCACAAACAAGGCATCGTCTGTTCCCAGCGTTATGTTGCGCGCCGATCCATTGGTTTGTTCCTGGTCGAAGGCCAAGCGGAAGGCCAGCCTGTCCTCGACCATGGGTGTATTCAGGACGAAAGAAAGAACGGAGCTTGAGTTGTTTCCAAGGCCGACGCGGAACCGATATTCGTCTTCGAAAGCCGGATCATTCGAAATGAGGCGCACCGCACCGGCCAGCGCATTCCGGCCCGACTGTGTCGATTGAGGGCCGCGCAGGATCTCCACCTGTTCCAGATCCCAGGTCGAGAGTGCACTGGAGCCGAAAATCGTCTGCGACGGGGCCAACCGAATGTCGTCGATTGTCGTTGTAATGGCGCGACCGCCACCGACGCCCGTTGGTCCGTCTGTCTGGATGCCACGGATGCTGATGTCGCCTTGGCTACCTCCGGAAACAACCCCCGGAGTGCGGGCGAACACTTGTTCGAGATTCGTTTCGCCGCGTGCCTCAATCTCCTCGCCGGAAATGATGACCGCGCTTGTCTGACTTTCCTGTGCAGTCCTCTCGATCAACTCCCCGCGCACCACGAGCGTGCCGAGATCAAAAGGCTCGTCATTGGCATTTTGCGACACGACGTTACCGGTAACCGCCGCGCCATCCTCGCCGAGAGAGCGCAGCGTCAGCCCGGTGCCCTGTAACATAAGCGCGAGCGCCTCTTTGGGGGTCATGACACCGTTCACTTGAGTGCTTTCTTTGCTTTCGATAAGCAGGCTCGCCGCTGTGACTTGAAGGCCGGTTTCTGCGGTCAATTCAGCCAGCGCATCAGGTAGGGGCTGTGCGTCAATGTCGATGGGTATGGCTTGCTGCGCTTGTGCTGCGCCCAGACTTGCGAGAGACAGCGCCAGCGCGGTTCCGGAATTCAAAAACAAACGGGTCATGATGCGTCCCTCAGATGAAACTATCGGCTTTTCACACCAGAGACGCTTGGGCGCGGGATTTGTTGACAGAAAAAGTTAACTTACTTTGTTATGACAGCGAAAACACCCGGTGAGCCGCTAAGAGTAGCCCCCTGCCCCAGGACCAGCGCGCGCAGGGCGGAGGCCGGATCAGACAGGTTCAATCCGCCGCTGACCAGAACATCCGCCAGATCGTCATTGAGAATGACGATATTGCCCCGCAACCGCCGCTCGATGATCGAGACCGCCTCGGCAAAGCGCATTCGGTCCACAATCAGGCGGTCCTCGCGCCAGGCGGCTACGTCCTCTGTTTGGATCTGGGAGATCTGGGCCGGGTTGTCATCCCTCAGAAACAAGGTTTGCCCAGCCTCCACCCGCCAGGATTGCGCCCCACTTTCCACCAGTACAGCACCGTCGCTGACGCCCACCGATACCCCGTCTTCAAGGATGACAGCGTCAAAAGACGTACCCAGTGTTGTGGCGCTGACCTCTTCGAGTTGGACAGTAAAACGGCGGTCGTCCTGCTCGACATCAAAGAAGGCTGCGCCTTTGAGGAGGCGGCTTTCGCGCGCACCCGTTTCGGTCAGATCCACGAGGGCCGAGCCCGCGTCCAGAACAACGATGTCGCCGGATGCCAACTGGGTTTCTGCAGGCTCCAGCCGCGTGATGATATCGGCAGTGGCAAAAATCCGGACAGGTTCGAAGGCAAAATAGGCCCCGAGGGTTAACAAAGCCGCGGCGACAATAGAGGGAATTGTTTTGGATTTCTTCGGCTTTCCGGAACCCGCCCAAATGATCTGAACACGACGGTAGACATCTTGCGCAGTTTCACCTTGGGCCAGAAATGCGTCGCGGCGGCTCAGAGTTTCGGCATCATCGGGCGTATCTCTCAGACGCAGAAAGATCTCGGCCGCCTCATCATGCAAGCGTTCTATGTCTGGCTCAGACGTCAAATAGGTTCTCCGGTTTCAACCCTTGTCATATCAAAGACGATCGAGAGCAGATATTGTTGACAAGGCCAGCGGTCGCAGCACCGGCAGTCGAACGGCTAGAGTTCGATCGCCAGCGACGCTTTCGAAAGCGCTTTGGCGACAAGTTTGAAAGCATGGGTGTGACAGATATTCAGCCGTGCGCCAATCTCGCGATACGTCAACCCGTCGATACGATGAAGTTTCAAGGCCAGGCGCGTTGTCGGCGGTAAGGTGGCAAGCGCTTTGACGACGGCGGCAAGATGCTGTCGGGCCATCACGATCTGTTCGCTGTCCGGCGATATGTCTTCGTACAGAAGTTGCGCATTCACACTATTTCGTTCGCGCCTCTTTTTGCGGTGCCAGTCCATTGCCAGATTTGCGATAATCTTTCTCAAGATCGGTTTCGCTCGATCTGCGGGATAGGTGCTTAACTGCCATTTCACCCATCCGTCCTGCACCAGATCCTCGGCGGTGTGTGAACAGCCGACAATCGAATGCGCAAGGGCCAGTAGGTCTTTGCGATCCGTCAGAAAAGTAGACAGGCTGTGATTGGTTTCTCTGGTTGCCATGCAAACATTGCTTTGTGGAGCTTATGGCCTGGCAACATTTTTAGCTCGACCGCCTGGATACGTTAAACGCACAGCGCTACCGGCTGCAACTTATGTGTCAAAAGCCTAGCCGCGTGTGGCCCTGCTGCGACAAAGCACAGTACGGTTCCGCTTAGAGTCTATTGGCCAATCGTGTCCCGTTTCACATAGAATAACTGCATCTTATTTCGGCCCAAATGCATGTGCCGGCTGCTGCTCGCAAATGATTTCCGGCATGTTCTCGAAAGCCGCTCCTATGTATCGGGCCTGTTGATCGACACGCGAGTGTTCACGATGGGCCTCTGACCGATGGCGGCCATCATGGCTCACCCTTGTTGGGGTTACGCACGCGCCATGATCTCATTAGCGGACAGGTCGTTGATGACCTTTTGCTCCGTCAGATACAGGGAGCATAATTGTCCCGTTCCATGCTGTCTGTCTGTCGCGAACTCCTTTGGATCGATCCGGTTCAAACAACGATGGCGACCGCATCCAGTAGCGCATCAAACGCCGTTTTGTATCTCAGAATACTTCGGGCCATGCGCGCCATTTTGTTGGCAAGAGCGACAGCAAGCTTGTTTCGATTGATCCTATCACTAGCTCGCGACAGCCAATCGCCAAAACTGAAGTCTTGCTAGCGATGCGGTCGCATCATGATGATCTTTACCGTTTGAGAAAGCTGCCCTCGCCGCATGAGGCGAGATCGAACAATCGAACGGCACCGGGTATGCTGTCACGGCCACGAAGACCGATACAGGCAGGCTTTTGACTAACCTACAAATCCGGTTTGCACGCTGTTGATAGGTCCAAAAAACCCGGAAAGACAATCGCCCTGGGCCTGCAACTGATTACAAACATTCTAGGGGCAGCCTACCAGCCAATGGCCTCCGGCAGCCATGTAGCGATTTCCGGGACATTAAAGAGGATGATCAGCGCCAGCATCTGGATAACGATAAATGGCATAACACCGCGGTAAATCATCGACGTTGTGACCTGTGGCGGCGCTGCGCCCTTCAAGAAAAACAATGCCCAGCCGAAAGGGGGCGTCAGAAACGACGTCTGAAGGTTAAGTGCAATGAGGGCTGCAAGCCATACCATATCCGTGCCTGTCGCGACAAAGAACGGCAAGAGAAGTGGCAAAGCGATGTAGCTGATTTCGATCCATTCGAGGAAGAAACCGAGAAAGAAGAGCAGCAGCATCAAGAAGATAAGAGCGCCGGTTTCTCCGCCGGGCAGCAGGGCCAAGGTATCTTGGACGATGTCATCGCCATTGAGCCCGCGGAATGCCACCGAAAAGACCTGAGCCGCGATCAGGATGAAAAAGATCATCGCGGAAATGCGCAAAGCCGAATGTGCCGCGCTCCAGATCATCGCTAGGCTTAAACGCCGATAGACAAAGGCGATCAAGATAGAGAGTACTGCACCCACTCCTGCAGCCTCTGTCGGCGCGGCGATGCCACCGATAATGGTGCCCAAAACGCCTCCCACCAGCGCGAGAGGCGGCGCAAGCGACAGAACAGCTTTGCGGGCCAGGGCCCAACCACGAATTTCGGCGCGCTCGTCTTCAGGAATGGGCGGCATGAGTTCTGGCCTCAACTGGCCCAGTATTAAAATGAAACCGACATAGAGGCCTGCGAGCATAAGGCCCGGCATCATCGCTGCGGCAAACAGGGTCCCAACACTTTCACCCATGATGTCGGCCAAGAGGATCAAAACCAACGATGGCGGGATGATCTGCCCCAAAGTGCCACTGGCACAAATGGCACCGGAGGCAAGGCCACCATCATACTTGCGCCGGAGCAGGATCGGCATCGTCAACATCGTCAGAGTGACGACGGTTGCCCCAACGATCCCGGTGGACGCGCCCATCAGCACGCCAACGATGATAAGAGCAATCGCCATGCCGCCGTTGAGACGGCCCGAAAGACGGCCAATGACCTCAAGCATGTCTTCCGCCACGCGAGATTTCTCGAGCATCACGCCCATGTAGACGAAAAGCGGAATGGCGAGAAATTCGTACTTGGTGACAACGCCGTAAATGCGCGATGGGACAAGATTGAACAGAAAATCGCCAAAACCCATCCAACCAAAAGTGAACCCGGCAACGGCAATGCCGATGCCCACGGGCATACCGATCAAAAGCGCGAACATGAACCCGAAGATCATGTAGATTGCGAGCATGTCTTCCATAAGTTCAGTTCACGACGCGACGCAGCTCAGCGGCATGTCGGATTGCATTAGCAACGCATTGCAGCGCGAAAAGACCGAAACAGACCGGGATCATCGCCTTAACAACGTATCTCCCTGGAAGCCCGCCCGGATCCGGGGATCCTTCCCGGATCGACCAGGCGCTTTCGACAAAACCTGCAGAATAGCGAATGAATAGCAGCGCCATCGCGGCACCGCATAGCATCGAGAACAGATCCAGCGCGTGTTGCGTCCGCTTGGGCAGTTGTTCGAACACCATGTCGACGCGCACATGGCCTTTCTCCAGCATCAATACAGTGATCCCCAACAGGGCAATCGGTGCCATGAGATGCCATTCAAGCTCTTGCGCCCAGACGGGGCTGGACGCCACAATATAGCGCCCGAAAACATTGAAAAAAATCAACGCAATCAGGGCCAGTAAGAGCGCAGATGCCAAATGCGACGCGCTGCGCGTGACGCGGTCGATGGCGTCGGCGAGAACGAGAGCTCTTTTCATAGTCGTGATATTCCAGTGTTCAAAAGTCTTGGCGGTCCAAAACATGGACCGCCAGCATACATAATCGTAACAGGAGATCAGGCGTCGCGCAGTTGCGAGTGCCAAACCTGTTCAGAGGCCGAAGCCCAGATGTCATGTTGTTCTTTGAATGCGAAATAGTTTTCCATCACTTTCTTGAACTGAGGATCTTCCGCGGCCAACTCATCGTAGACCGGGCCCATCTCGGCCTTAAGAGCGGTGATAACATCTTCGGGCAACACACGCACTTCGGTACCGTTGGCTCGGAATTCCTCCAAGGCAGCGGCGTTGTTCGCCTCCGCCCAGCTGTGCGAGATGACGTTGCACGCGGCCGCCGCATTTGACACGATCGCCTGAAGCTCATCGCCCAGTGATTCCCAAGCCGCTTTGTTGATGGCCAGCTCGGTGACTGTCGTCGGTTCATGCCAACCGGTAGTGTAGTAGTATTTTGCTGCCGTATTGAGACCCAGAATCTTATCCTGCGCCGGTCCGACCCATTCGGCAGCGTCGATCACGCCACGCTCAAGTGCCGGGAAAATCTCGCCGCCCGGCAGAAGCTGTACATCTACGCCGACGCGTGCATATCCACGACCAGCAAGGCCAGGGATGCGCATTTTCAATCCTTTCATGTCTTCGATCGAGTTGATCTCTTTGTTGAACCAGCCGGTCATTTGCACACCGGTCGCGCCGATGGGCATGGCCACGAGCCCCAGGGGTTCATACGTCTCATTCCATAGGTCGATACCGTCACCTATGTAGAACCACGCATTTTGTCCCTGCGTTGACATGCCGAAAGGCACGGCACCGAAAAACTGAGCTGCGGGTACTTTTCCTGCGCCGAAATAGCTTACCCAACCGTTCATTTCGACAACACCCTGACGCACGGCGTCGAAGCCTTCGAATGCCGGGACAAGTTCGCCTCCGTGGAACACGGAAATATCGAGCGCGCCGCCGGACATCGCTCGCACGCGGTCCGTGAAGTCGGTCAGAGAGCCGGGACCTGTTGAATAAAACGGCTGTCCCGGAGGAAAGGCCGTGGTCATTTTCCATTCTATGGTGTTCGCACGCGCAATGGTTGGCGCCGCAAGCGCTGTAGCTCCGCTTCCGATAGCAGCGGTGGTCAAAAATTTACGTCGGTCCATGGTGACTTCCTCTCGTTTTGGCTGTGGCCGGGATTGGCTTAGATCAGGGCTTAGGAGGCGGTTTTGGCGCGGCGAGCAAACGGCCGGATTTAAAGGTCAAATCTACGCTCAAATTCCGAATTGCCTGCAATCTGGGCGTATTTCATAGGTAAGACTAATTTTTGAGCGGGATACTTTTTGACGCTGAGCATAAAACGGCGGAAACCAAGCAAAGGAGCTAGAACGGTGCCGCAACTGCCCACCCATGGTCGATACGCCTATTCAGCGATCACTGATCGGCCTGATTTCAATTGGCCTGAAGGGCGCAAGTTGGCCGTATATCTTGGCATGAACCTCGAGTGTTTTGCGTTTGGCTACGGCTTGGGCGCAGAGCTCGCCCCAGGCGGCCCACAGCCCGATGTGCTGAACTACGCCTGGCGGGATTACGGCAATCGAGTGGGAGCATGGCGCATGCTTGAGCTGTTTGACCGACTGTCTATCCCCACGACGGCCTTGGTCAACTCACAGCTTTATGCATCTGCGCCGGGTTTGATCGAAGCCTTTCGTGCGCGTGGAGATGAAATCGCAGGGCACGGTCGGACCAATGCTGAGCGCCAGGGTGTTCTGTCAGAACCTGAAGAACGCGCATTGATCAAAGAGGCGACAACCACCATCACAGAGCATGAGGGGCGGCCACCGCGAGGCTGGCTCGGGCCATGGATCAGCCAGAGTAAACTCACGCCTGACCTACTGCACGAGGCAGGCTATGACTATCTTTTGGACTGGTGCCATGATGATCAACCGGTTTGGATGTCCACGCGTGCCGGGCGGATACTGTCCGTGCCTTATCCGCAGGAGCTCAACGACATCCCGCAGATCGTCGGACGAAAACGGGAGGGGGCGGAGTTTGGCGACATGATCTGCGACGCGTTCGACGTGATGCTGGAGGAAAGCGCGCGCCGCCCGCTGGTCATGGGCATTGCGCTGCATGGCTACCTGATGGGACATCCGCATCGGCTCAAACATCTCGAACGCGCCCTACGCCATATGCTCGAGACCGACGGAGGACGGGTTTGGTGGACCACGTCCGGCGCCATCAGTGATCATTACCGTACTGCGGTGGGCGCCTGATCATTACGCGTCGACCTAGCCATCCGGTCTGGGCTCATTGGCTGAATCAGTACACCCATCTCGTTACCTCACAGCGGTACCTGCATGTGCTCCGTGACTGGAATTGGCCGGGATCCTTTTCTCGTCATGAAAGGCTTGCTGTATCCGGCCATGACATCGACCTGACTGGAACAAAGACAGTGTCATAAATCAGAAGCGCCCTTTGATGTTCAAGCACATTATCCCTGCGAAGCGGCGATGGCATGATTGGCCAAACTCCGTCCCGCTTCCTGCATCGTCAGGTAGGTCTGGTTGGCACCCGCTTCCTTTATCAGTTCAACATGCTCCTCGTGAAGCGCGTGACTGACAATCGACCCCTTGAAACCTTTCTTGCGCAGCATTCGGGCGGCGATCAGCTTTGCCTCGAGGTCATCCATAGCCAGCACCGCCGCACGAATAGATCCTAGATCCACTGTCTTCCAAAAATTGCTGTCTTCGGCGTCGGCAAAGACCACATTTCGCCCGGCGTCCGCATGCGCCGCGGCAGTATACGTATCGGCATCAAGACCAACAGGGTTGAAGCCCTGCGACACCATCTGTTCGTAGGTTGCAGTCCCCGTCCGTCCCATACCAAAAATCAGTGTGTCCGCGTCACCCAGATCTGTGGGCTGTTCATCGGGATGGCGGGTTGAAAGTTCGAACCGCTCCAACCACGGCTCAAACCTCTCGTAGAGCGGATGCGCCGCGCGATTGAGTGGGGCAGCAACCAAAAAGGAAACTGAGACAGCAATAGCGAGCGGAACCAAAAACGCCTCTGCCGCCGGAATACCCGCAGCAACGATAAGCCCGAACTCGCTATAGGCGGTCAAAGACAACGCCGACAAAAAGGCTGTTCGCGCTCTGAGCCGGAAAGCAATGAGAAGAATGAAAAACAAAGTGCCTTTGAGCGGCAGAAGCAAGCCCATGACGATGGCGAACCAAAGCGCGTTCCAATCCGGCAGACCCGCCATGCCGATGGAGAGGAAAAACCCGACCAGAAATACTTCCTTCAGAGACCAAAGAGAGTTCGATAACTCGCTAGCACGCGGGTGGCTCGACAGAAGAAGACCCATAACAAGCGCACCGATTTCTCCCTTAAGCCCTATGATCTCAAATCCGTACCCCCCGATGACAAATGCCAGAGCAAGGCCTGCGAGCACCAACACCTCGTCGTGACCGGCAAAATCTAGCACCCGGTGAAGCAGGGGCCTGAGAAGCGGCGTAGCAAAGATCAAGAGCGCCCAAGGTCCAGGCACTTTTCCGGAGAACACCGCCAGCACAACCAGAGCAATTATGTCTTGAACGATCAGAATGCCGATCGCCGCTCTGCCGTGGAAATTGCCCATCTCCCTTTTTGATTCCAGCATCTTAGCGGCCAGCACAGTTGACGAAAACGCCAAGCCGATCCCAATCAGAAGTGCGACGGTCCAATCGTCTATGAACAGCAGGCGCGCCACGGGCGTGACCAGCAGGATAGATAGCGCGAAATGCAAGAGCGCCGTTCCAACGACATGCGGCTCGCCAATTTGTTTGAGTTTCAGCTTTAGACCCACGGTGAAGAGCAGGATGAGCACGCCGAGATTGGCCAAATAGTCTAGGATCGGCCCTGTGGCTGACGGAATGCCAACAAAAGGTCCCAAGCCGTTTATGAGAAAGCCTGCCGCGAGAAAGCCAACCAAAGGGGGTAGCCCGAAAGGTTTGACGACAAGACCCAAAACAAAAGCCGCTCCGACCGCAAACACTTCGAAGAACAAATGTCTGTCTCCCCTGTTAGACCTGCAAGGCTAGCGCAAAACCGGTCGAGAGTTCAAAAGGCAAGTTTGCGTTTGGGTGCCGTGGGGAGCGGAAACTACCCAGATTGCTGCATCCGTGAGCGCTTGTTTGTGCACAGTTTCGGCGTGACTTCTGCAGGTCTTGTACCAGACAATCGGTGAGCAGCTGGTTTGGAACTAGTATTGATGAACGTGGTTTGGACGGGTTCAGCATTGTCCAAACGCCTCAGCTGAGGATGTGTTTACTGAAGAAAAGTACCTCGGAGCGGGTCTTGTCGCGACCGCGTAGGCGCGAAACGCGAGGCAAGCATATGCACCTAAGACGAGGTCGAAAATCCATCAAAACACTAAACTCTGCTTCTTTTTTGCCTATCGGGCAGTTTTTTCATCTGAAAGCCGTTCGGAGCCGCCGTGGAGATTGACTCCAACCGGTCAGTCTCTCGCAATTGAATGAGATCCAATCAACCAGGGAGAACCACGATGAACTTGATGCCCAAGCCTTGTGGCGGTTGCCAAGATACTGTCGCTCTGCATCCGCTGGAACCTCTGACCCGCGAAGAGATAGC
>JBCCNY010000084.1:0-9993 GCA_039025595.1 Pseudomonadota bacterium
GGCTTTCGCAGGCGAGACACCTGGTCTTGAATTCCAGTTCTCGGATTAGCGAAATCGGGGCGCTGTTTGGTTTCGACAATCCGGAATGTTTCTCTCATGCTTACAAAAAACGGTTTGGTGAAACCGCTTTGGAAACAAGAAATACGCCACCTTTATACTAGCTTGTTCAGAGAGTTACAGGTTGGCACGCAGAAACCCTTCATGCTTTTTGTATCGGTTGCCGTTGCTTAGTCGAATGTGCGATTTCCAGGTTCGTCATTCTCCCGCGCCAATGACCTGACATCCAAGCTTAGGGGATACGTTGCTTCCCAGCTTTGTTTTCGGGGCTGTATCTCTCTACGTACACACTGAGGACAAGAGATCTAGAGTACGCCACCACGCGTCGATGTCCCACCTTGCAACCAGTATGGACAAGCCTAGGTCGGGGGTGTGCGCATGTTCATCATCACCGTTTTCCTACTGTTTCTCGCCATGAATACTTCATGGTTTGTCTGGCATTCGGCCCGTTTGGGCCTTCAGGGTTTGGCCTCGGACAGCCCAGGAGAAGTGTCGCGCGTTTTTTTCAGCGGCTCGATTTGGATCAATGTTTCGATCGCGGCGCATATGATCGCTGGCGCGGTGCTGACGATCGGGGCGCCGCTACAAGCGTTGCCCTTTCTTCGACGTCGATTGCCGGTGTGGCACCGGCGCCTCGGATATTTATTGTTCGGCCTCGCCTGTGTTACGGGCGTGGGTGGACTTTTCTACATCGTTTTCAACGGCACGGTTGGTGGCCTTTGGATGAGCTTCTGGTTTGCGATTTACGGTGCTGCACTGATCACGGCTGCAACGGCCACGGTTCGTTTCGCTATTGAAAAGGATTGGTCACGTCATTTTGCTTGGGCCACGCGTTTTGTCATCCTGGCGGTCGGATCCTGGATCTATCGGATGCATTACGGTTTTTGGTACGCAACGACGGGTGGCTTGGAAATCAATGAAGATTTTACCGGTCTCTTCGATCGGGTTCAGGTCTTCGCCTTTTTTGTCCCCTACATTTTAGTCGCCGAGATTCTCCTAAGGCGCAAGGCGTGGAGCCTCGCAATCCGTCAGCGATTGATGATTGTGCGTCGTTGATCGCCTGGTTGACGACCGAAACCCGAGGCGGAAACAATTCAAAGATATGGCCTGACGTCGTGCATTCCCCTCAGGTGCAGGCAGCGTCGGATAGCAAAATCAGCCAGTGGACGATGCAGCGCTATCGCATGGACCGCCATTTATCACCGGGCGCAGGATTGGAATTGCGCGACTATTTGCAACGATGACCAAGCTATCTCAATCTTATAGCCTGCGCGTGAACGAATAGAACCAACTGAGGAGATCGCCGGTGTTTTTGTGCAGTATAGTCAAACTCAAAAAGCTAGGGTTGGCGAAAACGGTTATAACAGGCGCGTTCATTAACGGGGCACTGATAGGTGGGGCGCTCGCTCTCAGCACGGCCGCCATTGCCTTGAACGTACAAAAGAAGCGCGCGCGGAGAAGAGAAGAGACGACCGAAACCGCGGATGTAAGCCCAACAAGCTGAGTGATGCAGTCTTGATTGCTCTGGCTCCGACAATCTGATGAATCGGGGCATTCGTTGAGGGTAATCGATCAGGTCCACCCACTTGTTTTGCGACACGGATGTAAGGCAACGAGGCCGATGCATTTCGCAAAAGACTCTCATAGAAGGAACGCAGTGTTCGCGTGCGACGAATGCACTTTGTCGCTGTTGGCTCAAGGGTAAGTTCTTCCGGGTTAACCCCCGTGAATATCGACCAAGTGGTTGTCCCATTGCACATCGAAATAGGCACCACGATCTTCCGGCATCCCTACGTTCATGGACACCAATCCATGTCCGGTTGTGACCGCGAAACCGGCCTCCGAAAGAGCCACGCCACACACATCGGGAAGGGCGACATTGCTAAGCGTTTGGCCCGTTGAGCCATCGAAAACCTGGCAGCGCCCACCGCGTGGTGACGTTACCGCCACCCGCCCAAAATGGTCCATTGCGATCGAACCAGCATAGCCTTGCATGCGTTGGTGAGAGACCAGATCAGCCTCCAGAAGGGTAACCGTCTCGTCCGGTTTCCGGATCCCGATCAATGGTGGGTGGTCGAATGCATCTCCCTGCCACTGCATCGCGAAAGCAACAGCACCATCCGGTCCCGTCGCAAGATGGCGGATCGAATTCTGCCTCAGCGCCGGATCTAGTTCTGTCATCGACAGGACATCACCATCCAGATCTAGGATCGTCAGATTGGGGCGCATGGTTGGGAGGTTCAGCTTTGCGCGCCCGGATGCCGGATGGGTTTCGATCCCCCCATTGGCCACAACTAGCGTCGCGCCATCCGACAGCGCGCGTATATCATGCGGTCCCAGACCGCCGGAGCGGAATTCTCCAATCCGCGCGTATCCCCGCGTGGTGTCCCAGATACCGACAAGACCAATGGCCTGTTCATACTCGTTTTCGGTCGTGAAGAGCAGTGAGCCATCGCCGGAGAATGCTCCATGCCCGTAAAAATGGCGTCTGGACGGCGCTGCAAGGCGGGCCAGCGGGGCACCTGATACGCAATCGATCACTATGGCATACGTGCCCGGTCGGCGCGCGAACATAACGGCCTCGGGGCGACGCGGGTGCGCGGCAGCTGCATGACCGCGCCCGGGCAAAGGCACTTCGAAAGCGATCTGAACATGCTCGGTTAACCCGAAAAGTGCGTATGACCCATCCTCTTTGCGCGCAGCCGACACGTAACGCGGGCTTCCTGCCTCTGCCCATGTCGGTGCCGGGGTGAAACTAGCCGCGATGGCGCCTGCGAGAAATCGTCTTCTGTCAGGCATCAATCACCATCGAGTGAATTGAAACCGGCCTCGACACCAAGCTTCGGACCCAGTTCGATAGCCACTGCCTGTCGGATCGCATCAATGTCCTGCCTGAGTTCCACAACAGCAAAACGACCCTCTGCATTCGCCACACCTGCAAATACGGGATCATCCAGAGCGTTCGCGCGCGCAACAGCATCCGCAAACATAGAATCGAGTTGCGTATCCCCGTCCGAGATCAATGCTGCCATCGCGCGCGTCGCCTCAAGTGAGATGACAACATGGCGCAGCGACCGGTCTGACCGCCGTGCTTCGGCTCGCTTGGGGCGCGGCCGGTCAAATGTACCCAGAGGACGCCCGAGCCGCGCATCTGACGTGAATTCGAGACCGGTTGTCAGCGCCGTGAAAGCTTGCCGCAGCGCTTCTTGCTCGGTGCGGTAGGTCTCATTTTCACCCGCGCTCTTTATCAGTTCTGCATGGCCTGTGTTCCACCCTTCCAGGATTTGCGAGGTCGTGCGGGCCATATCGCTTGCGATCGCGCGTAGAAGCGCGCAGCGATATTCAGGCGTTCCTACCTGCTGCATCGCCTCGTCATACAGGAGGAATTCAAGGGCGAGAAAACCACGGACCGCCACGGAAACGGTTGGAAACGCTGCTGCATCCTGCACAATCGCGTCTTCTTCAACGATCATTTTTGTCAGCGTCTGCTGCGTGGCACCCCTTGTATCCGGCCAGAAATATAGCGCGAAGCCGCGTTGTTCCTCCTCAGACGGTCCAAAGCGGAGATGACTGACAGAGATCCAGGCATCAAAAGCCGAATGATAAGCTGCCTTCAACGTTTCATTGTCTGGAGAGCAATCGTCGAGCGCCGCGTTTGCCAAACCATCCGCTTCCGCGACGAGCGTTTCGTAGCCGGGAAGGATGTGCTCATCCACAATTCTCGTGATGTCTGCTGCTTGCGACAGGTTGGGTAGAAACAACAATAGAGCGGTAGCGATTATTCGTGGCATCAGAGACTTTCCAAAAAGCGTATAAGGGCGGCGCGGTCTTCAGATGGCATGTCGACGACGCGATCGCGATGGGGCTGAGCTTCGCCGCCGTGCCACAGAATCGCTTCGAGCAACGAGCGGGCGCGCCCGTCGTGTAGAAAGTAGGTATGTCCGGAAACCTGCGCTGTCAGACCGATCCCCCAGAGCGGCGGCGTCCGCCATTCACGCCCCGTTGCCCGCGCTTCGGGGCGGTTATCTGCCAGCCCCGGCCCCATATCATGCAGGAGCAGGTCGGTATAAGGCCAGATCAACTGAAAGCTCTGTTCCGGCTGACCCGCAAGACGGTGCGTGACATGTTTTGGCGTGTGGCATGAAATGCAGCCAGCTGAATAGAAGATCTCTTTACCACGCAGGACATCTGGATCGTTCACATCCCGCCTGGCAGGGACACCCAAGTTGCGACTGTAATATGTCACAAGGTCGAGACCCACATCGTCGACCTCGAAGACCCGCACATCTTTGTCTCCATGCGGGGCAGACCGGCAGTCCGACTGGGTCTGCGTGCATTCGCCCCACGCAGCGGGAAGCAGGGGTGTCGAGATCCCTATGTCACCTGAAAACGCGCTGGCGGTTTGGTGACGAATAGTCGGCAAACCAGCTTTTAGACCAAAGCGGCCCAGCATCGGTCGGTCATATTCAACGGACCACACAATGTTGGGGCGGCCCGAGATCCCGTCGCCATCAAGATCATCCGGATCTGCTATGGCAAGGATGTCCTCGGCGGGGATCGCTTCGAGTAAGCCCAGACCAATCATCTGCGGGGCAACACGTGGGCTGAGCATGGCGTCTGGATGCAAGGGGCCGTAACCCAGATCTTCTGCGCTGTAGATCGGCTTTCTCAGAGACGCTATTTCACCATCCGATAGCGACACCTCGATCTCTTCATAACTTATCTGCAAGCGGTACTCAGCTGGATGACCAGCCAGACTGAAGTCTTGCATCTGAAGGCCATAATTGGGCTCCGGCAAGGTCGCGATGTAATCTTCAATCTCAGCGATCCCATCTTCCGGATTTCCCGGGATCGAGACGCGCAGGAACATTGAAATCGCGTTGTCATCGGGGTGCTCAGGGGGGTGCCCCCGGCCGTCTTTTACATGACAGCGTTGACAGGATCGCGCGTTGTACAATGGCCCAAGCCCATCAGAGGCCAACGTGGAAGAGGGTGAAGAGACCCATAGCTTCTTAAAGAGCCCGTTGCCGACCTTGAAGTCGAGTTGGTCTTCGAAACTGATATTGCCAGACGGGTACGAGAACGCATTGGCATCCCTTGTGGCGCGAACTGTCGCCGCGCCGGCTGACTTTGCCTCAAAGCTTTCCGCTTTGCTGAAATCGGTTGTAGGCGCCCTTACCGCGTCAACGCGCGCTTGCTCTTCCGCTGTGCGGGGAACGATGTCCAGATGCGGCTCATCTGTGGGACCCGCCAACAAGGCGGATCCCAGTAAAGTGCACAGACCTGCACATAGTGCATGCGTCATGACGGCCTTGGCCGGCCTTACTGAAAGACCGCCTCCGGATTATCCAGACTATCGGAGCCCTCGAACTCAATGGCGCTCACGCCTAGAGAGGCCACCACGCGTTCAATCGAGCGGGTTTGATCCACCAGCGCATTCACGCCACCCATGATCAGCGCCTCACCGCCTGCATTGCCACGCTCGAGCATTTGATCATAGCGAAATCCTGCTTCTGCGGCTGTCTTGATCTGCCCCAAACGCCGCATCGTTTCTGCCAGCTTGGATTGCATTTCCGCGTCCAGCGCAGGATCGGATGCCGCGACCAGATCGCTCAAGGATGCGCCGGAGACCACGGTGCCGTCGGTGCGGACATATTCGCCCAGATAGACGTTCTGAATGCCCTTTCCGACATAGTAATGGCTGTTATGCGTGTTGTCGGCGAAACAATCATGCTCTTCTTCGGGGTCATTCAGCATCAGTCCCAAACGCATACGTTCACCCGCTTGTTCCCCATAGGACAAAGAACCCATGCCCGTCAGGATCGCAGATATTCCCGCATCTTCGTCCGCCAACAAAGTGTCGCGTGCCTCACCGCCCACAGCCCACTGGGCGGCAATCCATTCCAGATCCGAAATCATCAGATCGGTCGCCGCTTTGAGGTAGTCCGCCCGACGATCGCAATTGCCGTTCGTGCAATCTGCACCAGCGGCGTAATCCGTATAGGGCCGGTTTCCGGCACCGGGACCGTGGCCATTCAAATCCTGGCCCCAGAGAAGAAATTCGATCGCATGATAGCCGGTGGCGACATTGGCCTCGACGCCATCAGCTTCGTGCAAAGCGCCCTCTAGAAGCGCGGGTGTGATCTTGGCCGCGTCCACCGTTTCGCCGGACAACGTAAAAGATGCATTGGCCACAACATTCAGAACCTTGAGTTCATTCTCATCTGAGGGTCCGCCATAGGAGGCGTCCACGTAATCGATCAGCCCTTCATCGAGAGGCCAGGCGTTAACTTTCCCCTCCCAGTCGTCCACGATCGCATTGCCAAACCTATAGACTTCGGTTTGTTGGTAAGGCACGCGCGCGGCAAGCCACGCGTCTCTTGCCGCCTGAAGCGTGATATCCGAGGGCTCAGCGATCAAGGCATCGACGGCCGCCTGAAGTGTTTTGGCAGTGGTCAGCGCATCGGCGTATTTCGCTGCGGCGATATCTGAATAGTTGTTCAGGACATCGGCTTTTTCGGCTGAGTATGCGGTTGTTGCGAGCCCGGCACTCAGAGCCAGCGCGCTGACCTGGAGAAGTTGAGTTTTCATGATAGTTATCCTTCGATTCTAAGGAAAATTTTTGGCTAGGGTTTGAGCGCTCTGGGCCCACCGCCGCGCGAGGAGGCTGAGAGAAAAGACGATCAAAGTCAATCTGACTTTTCTTGTCAGGAAAACCTAATAAGATGCTTATTGTCGCATGTTGCCCACATCATTCGACGTTTCAGGCGAACGGCCGGCGCAAGGAATGGTTTGGGAGCTTTCCGCTTTTCGTGCCGGAGTGTTACAGCGATGGTCTGCTTGAACGCTGTTTTCGATAAAAGGTAAACCCGACATGAACAAAGCAACGCGCGGACCCGGTCGCCGGAATGCTGGGCACAAAGGCGTCAATCTTGCCCTGCAAGGCGGTGGTGCCCATGGTGCATTCACCTGGGGAGTGCTCGATAAGTTCTTTGAAGATGATCGCCTTTGGATCGACGCCCTCTCCGGCACGTCCGCGGGTGCCATGAATGCTGTGGTGGCTGCCCACGGAATGCACGAAAACGGGGCTATCGGCGCACGCGCCAAGCTTGATGAGTTCTGGCGCGCCGTCAGTCGTGGATCTAAATTTAGCCCTATCCAGCGGACTTGGCTGGCGAAGGCAACCAAAGACTGGTCTCTGGAATCCTCACCCGGCTATCAGTGGATGAACCTGATGCAGAGGGTGGCGTCGCCCTACGACCTCAATCCATTTCATTTCAATCCCTTGCGGGATGTATTGGCTGATACTGTGGACTTTGACCGGGTCCGATCCTGCCGCGACATGGGTGTGTTCATTTCTGCGACAAATGTCGAAACGGGCCGGGTCAAAGTCTTTCCACGCGAGGAAATAACCCTCGATAGCACGATGGCGTCGGCTTGCCTGCCGTTTCTTTATCAATCGGTCGAAATCGACGGCGTGCCCTATTGGGACGGCGGCTATATGGGCAATCCGCCGCTCTTTCCGTTCTTTCACGGCTCTCCCTCGGACGACATCTTGATCGTACAGATCAACCCGATCATGCGGCGCGGTGTACCGCGCAGCGCCTCGGAAATCCAAAACAGGTTGAACGAAATCACCTTTAACAGCTCGCTCATGCATGAATTGCGAGCGATTGATTTCGTCAGGCGTCTGTTGGATGCCGGGCAATTGGACGAAAACAAGTACCGTCGTATGAATGTTCATATCCTCGAACTCTGCCCGCAAGTGGCGGATCTTGATGCGTCTTCGAAGCTCAACGCGGAGTGGGATTTCCTCGTTTATCTGCGAGAAACCGGACGCAAATTTGCGCAAGAGTGGCTGGACGAACACTTCGATAGTCTCGGCGTGCGGTCATCTGTGAAAAT
Organism: Pseudomonadota bacterium; assembly: GCA_039025595.1. Taxonomy (GTDB): domain Bacteria; phylum Pseudomonadota; class Alphaproteobacteria; order Rhodobacterales; family Rhodobacteraceae; genus Roseovarius. The sequence continues at coordinate 7,963 of JBCCNY010000084.1, forward strand.
CGACGGGATGTTCGACTCGGTCGCCATTTTGCCGGAGAGCTGATCGCTGATGAGCTTTTTTGCCGGTGCTTTGCGAGGCGACAGACCGCGGGACGTGTTGCGCCGATCCTCCATAATTGGGTTGATCAGCTTCCTGACCCTGATCGATCTCTTTGGCAGCCAGGCGCTGTTGCCACAACTGATCGAAGCTTACAATGCTGACCCAGCCTTCATGGGACTGGCCGTGAATGCATCGACTTTTGGGATGGCCGTTTCGGGATTAACCGTCGCTTGGTTTGCGGATCGGATCGACCGTAAGCGTGGGATTTGGATCAGCCTCGTTCTGTTATCGATGCCGACGTTCTTTCTCGGTGTCGTCGACAGTGTTGCAGCCTTCATGGCGCTGCGTGTCATGCAGGGCATCTTTATGGCTGCGGCGTTCACTCTCACGCTCACCTACCTATCAGAGCAATGCGATGTGACGGCAGCCGGGGGCGCAATGGCAGCCTATATTACAGGCAATGTCGCCTCCAATCTTATCGGACGGATACTTGCTGTTTCGGCGGCGGATTATCTTGGGCTTTCCGGGTCCTTCTGGACGTTCGCTGCGCTCAATCTTTTTGGCGCGGCGCTGGCATATCTGCTCATCGGTTCTCGCGACAGCGATCCACCAGAACGTACCGGCCCGCCGCTTAAGGCATGGCGGCTGCACCTGTCGCATAGCTCCCTCCGCGTCTCGTTTTTTCTTGGTTTCGCTATACTCTTCGTTTTTGTGGGCGTGTTCACCTATGTAAATCTCTACCTCACGGAAGACATTGGGCTCCAGCCAGCTCTGTTGGGACTGGTGTACTTGGTTTTTTTGCCCGCATTGATCACAACGCCCTATGCGGCCCGCGCGGTGACGCGCTTTGGCCCGCAGCGTGTTTTCCAGATCGCCGCCCTGATCGCGATTGTCGGCGTGGCTCTGACGCTTGCTACAGGCATGACAACGATTCTGACGGGCCTGGCTCTGATCGGAGCCAGCACGTTTTTCATGCAGGCGGCGGCGACAGGATTTGTTGGGCGAACGGCGACGCAAAACCGGGCCGCGGCCAACGGGCTCTACCTGACCTGCTATTACATAGGCGGATTAGCCGGGGCGTTTTTGCTGGGTTGGGTCAACACAATCGGCGGCTGGACGGCGGTGGCCTGCGTCGTCCTCGCGGTCCTTGCCTCGATGATCCCGTTTGCACGTGCCTTGGCCCATCCAGGTCCTGTCATTGTGCCGCGCGCACAGGAAAAACCGCGAAATCTCATGTGAAAACGCAGCAGCAGCGACCGTAGAAACAGTTGTGGCTAGGTCTGCCCAAGCGTCGATAGTTTTGCCGCTGCGGCCTGCAACTTCGGCAGGCGTTCTATCAGGCTGTCGACATTTGATCGAAGGATCGGCGCATGCATCGATAGCGTTGTGAGCAATCGCCCTTCGCTGTCATTTATGCCCACTGCAACGGCGACCATCCCCTCCATGAATTCCTCGTCATCGGTCGCGAAACCGGTTTCCCGAACCCGCATCAATTCTGCGCTCAAGGCTCTTGGCGTGGCATGCGTGCTTTGCGTGTGCTTGTCCAACCTCAGCACGCCGAGCAGTCGATCCAGTTTGTCAGCGCGCAATGAGGACAAATACATCTTGCCACTTGCCGTGCAATGAAAGGGAACCTGTGTGCCTATAGGAAGCTGGATCCGCAGCGGCCAATGGGTTTCGACGCGATCCAGATAGATCATGCCGTACCGGCCCGGGGCCGCCAGATTAACAGTCTCGCCCACCTCTTCGGCCAGCGCTTTCATAACGGCGAGCCGTTCGGTTCGCAGCCGCTGCGAACTCAGAGTATTGCCGGCGAGCCGACGCAACCGCCGGCCGGGCCCGTAGGACCGACCGTCGATGTCACGTTGCAAAAAGCCCTCCTGTTCGGCCGTCGCAAGAAGTCTATGGATTGTTGCTTTCGGAAGACCGAGCGTTTCCGACAAGGTGGAGGGAGCGACGGGCACACCGGCGCGCGCCACCGCTTCAACCAC
>JBCCNY010000085.1:0-9989 GCA_039025595.1 Pseudomonadota bacterium
CCGGAAGTACGCCGTCGTGCGAAAGCAATTAATTTCGGCGTGATTTACGGGATTTCCGGCTATGGTCTGGCCCGCAATCTTCGCATCCCCCGGGTCGAGGCACAGGCCTTTATAGACCGGTACTTCGAACGTTTCCCCGGCATTCGAACCTATATGGATGATACGATTTCCTTTGCCAAAGAGCATGGCTATGTCGAGACGCTTTTTGGCAGGCGCATCCATACGCCAGAGATCAGCGCCAAAGGTCCCCGCGCTGGATTCGCCCGGCGCGCCGCGATCAACGCTCCAATTCAGGGCACGGCAGCCGACATCATCCGGCGCGCGATGATTCGTATACCTGACGCAATCGAAGGCCTGCCTTGCTCTCTTTTGCTACAAGTGCATGATGAACTGCTGTTTGAAGTTGAAAACTCAGCTATTGATGACGTGATTGCCGCCACGCGATACGTCATGGAGGGTGCTTCTGAGCCCGGTCTAAAGCTCGATGTCCCATTGGTGGTAGATGCCGGACAGGGATCCAATTGGGCCGAGGCACATTAACGCGGCTTTTGGGTCAAGCAAAAAGACACAAAAATCGGCCGAAACATCGAATTCTGTGTCCCAAACGCGTCAAAACTCTCGAATGTGGCGGGAAAACGTTGATTAAGGTGACCAGTTGGTTGACAAAAAAACGCGATCACGAAAATAGTCGAGAGCGTGATATGGAAGGAATTTGTTCACATGAAAAGCAAGCTTGCTATGATTGCTGCTATCGTTGCAATTGCAGGTCTGTCGGCCTGCGCTCAACAAGAGGAAGAGGTTGTGGTTCCCGTGGAGCCTGAGCCCGTCTCTGAAAAGTTCTAAAATACGTCACCGGGACAGCAACAGCCCTTTATGCGACCGCTGTCCCGGGACATCTTCCGACCATGGCACCCGACGCTTACGTTGGGTTTTTTTATGCCTCCCATAGGCACGGGGGCATAACCCGTCCGGGGCCGGGATCACTCCGCGGCGAGTTCCATTGAAGGGATCATTGGAAAGAACGTGCGTTCGGACCAGAGGCCAAACCAGTCATCCTTGTGCTCCCCAATATCGACAAGCCGGTAGAAAGACTTGCGATCTATAAGCGCATCCAGGTCAGCGCGTACCCGAATGTATGGCGATGGCTCGCCTGTTTCGGGATCACGCTCGACGCGGATCGGATGATCGGGCCCTGCCAAGACTTTGTCGCGCACATTCGTCTCGAACAGTAGCATCTGGTCTTCACCGGTGCCCGCGGCCTCGAAATCCACTGCGACAAAAGGCGCATCGTCTACGGTGATTCCCACCTTCTCAACCGGTGTCACCAGAAAGTACTTCTCGCCCTCGCGTTTCAGGATTGTTGAAAACAAACGCACAAGTTCCGGGCGACCAATGGGCGTGCCCAAGTAAAACCATGTGCCGTCTCTTGCAATCCGCATATCCAGGTCGCCACAAAATGCAGGGTTCCATAGATGGACCGGGGGCAATTTCTTGTCGCCAAGCTGTTTGGCAGCTTCCATCAGGCTCTCTGTTGACGGGGTCGTGATCGTATCTTTTGTCATGGGTTTGATTTTGCCATTTTTACGATGCGCTTTACACTCTAAGTTGAGATATAGCGCCACATGGAGTTTGACTATGACCGACGACGCGGAGCTGCTTCAGGGGATCGAGGCGCTTGAGGAAAAACTGGCGCTGGCCCGGGACTCGATTACCAAACGTTTCATCGGACAGACACGCGTTGTTGATCTTTCGCTGTCAGCGCTGTTGTGCGGCGGGCATGGTTTGCTCATCGGCCTTCCGGGGTTGGGCAAAACACGACTGGTTGACACTCTCGCCACGGTAATGGGCCTCGCATCAAACCGGGTACAGTTTACACCGGATCTCATGCCGTCGGACATATTGGGCTCTGAGGTGCTGGAAACGGGAAATGATGGCACGCGCGCGTTCAAGTTTATTCCCGGGCCGATCTTTTGCCAGCTGCTGATGGCGGATGAGATAAATCGCGCGAGCCCTCGCACACAATCCGCGCTATTGCAGGCGATGCAGGAACGCACGGTGACCGTTGCAGGGGAGAACCGGGAACTGACACCCCCTTTCCATGTATTGGCGACGCAAAACCCAATTGAACAAGAGGGCACGTACCCTCTGCCGGAAGCGCAGCTCGACCGGTTTCTGGTGCAAATCGAAGTGCCCTACCCAGACCGTGAAACAGAACGGGAAATTATTCTGGCGACCACGGGTGTCAGTGAGGACGTGGCACATCGTGTCTTTGAACCTCAAGATCTGATCGATGCTCAAACAATGTTGCGCCGCATGCCGGTGGGCGAAGCGGTGATGGATCAGATCATCGACCTCGTTCGCGCCTTCCGACCGCAAAACCCAGATGCGCCAGAGATCGTAAAGGAGACGGTAGCTTGGGGACCCGGACCACGTGCCGCGCAATCCCTGATGCTGACCGTGCGGGCACGCGCCATGCTGCAAGGGCGACTTGCACCCAACTTGGATGACGTCGTTGCAATGGTCGAACCGGTGCTTATCCATCGCATGGCGCTCACCTTTGCGGCACGCGCGCGCGGGGATACACTGGCCGGGCTGATCGCAAACGTCACAGAGCTAATGACGCAAAGAGAGGCCGCCGCGTGAGCCAAACCGCTCAATTCCGAGCACGCGCCGAGACAGAGGCGTCGAGACTGCCTGCTTTACTCGCGCGGGCCGAGCATTTGGCGGGCACCGTCTTGCTGGGCGAGCATGGTCGCAGACGGCCCGGAATGGGTGATGATTTCTGGCAATACCGTCCGGTTCAACCGGGCGATGAGCTTCGTATGATAGATTGGAGGCGATCCGCGCGAGCCGATACACAGTATCTGCGCCAGCGCGAATGGCAGATTGCGCAAAGCGTTACAATATGGGTCGACGGCGCTGCTTCCATGCGGTTTGCCTCGTCAGATAACGTGCCGCAAAAAGCCGACCGCGCGCGGTTGCTGGCTCTCGCAGTTGCAATCCTGTTGAATCGCGCGGGCGAACGCACGGGGCTTGCCGGTACCGATGTTCCACCTCGGCGGGGCGAAGCGCAGATCGAACGGCTCGCTCTGGCTCTTTCAAGAGAGAGTGACGACGATTACGGCGCACCCGAAATCCGTGGCATGCTCTCGCATGGTCGAGCGCTTTTTTTATCTGACTTTCTGGGAGAGATCGATGCGGTTCGCGACGCGTTGACCAAAGCCGCCGATCGCGGTGTTCGGGGCGTGGTTTACCAAGTTCTCGATCCTGCCGAGGAAAACTTTCCTTACCGCGGCCGCACGATTTTTGAGAGCGTCGGAGGCACCTTGGCGCATGAGACACTGAAAGCTTCCGAATTGCGGGAGCGTTATCTCGATAGGTTGGCGCAGCGCAAGGACGAGCTGACGCATCTCTGCGCGACGACGGGTTGGCTCTTTGCCACGCATCACACGTCGCAAACGGCACAATCCGCATTGCTTTGGTTATACAATGCGTTTGATGGAGGTCACGGAAGATGATTCTGGGCCCGCTGGGATTTGCCGCGCCATGGCTGTTGTTGACGCTGGTGGCCCTACCTATCCTTTGGCTCATTTTGCGCGCCGTTCCACCAGCGCCGATCCGTCGCAGATTTCCTGGCGTCGCTCTTTTGTTGGGTTTGCGCGACGATGATTCGGTAACCGATCGGACGCCTTGGTGGTTGCTGCTCTTGCGCATGCTGGCCGTCGCCGCTGTGATCATTGGCCTGGCCGGTCCGGTCCTCAATCCTCAGAGCGAAGAACAAGGCGTGACGCGTGATCCGCTGCTGGTGGTGCTCGACAACTCCTGGGCCAGCGCGCGGGATTGGCCGGCACAAGCAGAGCTCCTCGAGGGGTTGTTGGCAGAGGCCGGACGCGCAGCGCGATCAGTAGCGGTTCTGCGTCTGACCGATCCGCAACCCTTGGTTTTTCAGACAGCGGACGCTTGGCGCAGCCGTTTGACCGGTCTTGCACCGGTCGCGTGGGAGCCAAGTCCACAAGACATGGAAGAGGCCCGTCTCGTGCTAGATGAGACGCGCCTTGAAACGCGCTGGTTCTCAGACGGTTTAGCACGAGCTGGTCGCGATGCGCTGCTCGACGCGCTGTCGGAGCTTGGCCCTGTCACGGTCCATGAAAGCGCGGTTCCACTGACCGCTTTGAACCCGCCCGAAATTGCCGAAGGCAATATCTCACTTAAAGCGCAACGTGTGATCACCGGTTCTGGGCGCGAGATCACTATTGAGGCACATGGACGCGATCCGGCGGGCACAATGACTGTTCTGGCAAGCCTGCCCTTGCGATTCGAACCAGACAGTCCGCAGGCGGAAGCCCAGCTGTCCTTGCCAGCCGAGTTGCGGGCTCGGGTGACCCGTTTTGAAATCGCAGGTCAGCGCCATGCCGGGGCGGTCTCTCTCACCGATGACAGCCTGAAGCGACGCGAAATTGCGCTGATTGCAGGGCGTGAAGATCGTGAAGGGCTCGAACTCTTGTCGCCACTTCACTATCTCCGCCAGGCGCTCGACCCGACAGCTGACCTGTTAAGTGGATCGCTGAGTGACGTGCTACCGGCAAATCCGGACGTGGTCGTCCTCGCCGATGTTGCCACGTTATCGGCTTCGGAGCAGGCTCAATTGCTCGATTGGACAGAACGCGGAGGGATGCTGCTGCGCTTTGCCGGGCCGCGGCTGGCCGCCTCGGACGTATCCCGCGCTCAGGAAGATCCTTTGATGCCTGTTCGCCTGCGCGCCGGCGGGCGCACCGTTGGGGGCGCGATGAGCTGGGGCGAGCCAAAGGCCCTTGCCCCTTTCGCCGAAGAAAGCCCGTTTTTCGGACTGGAGTTGTCCAGTGATGTAACTGTATCCGCTCAGGTCATGGCACAGCCGGATCCTACACTCGCGCAGCGGGTCATCGCGCAGCTGACCGACGGGACACCTTTGGTGACGCGTAAACGCATTGGCGCAGGTCAGATCGTACTGTTCCACGTCACGGCCAATGCAGAATGGTCCAGCCTGCCCCTTTCTGGTCTTTTCGTACAGATGCTGGAACGGTTAGCAGTATCCTCTTCAATCGCGCTGCCTGATCTCGACGAATTGATAGGGACCACATGGCAGCCGGTCCAAGTGCTCAACGGCTTTGGGACGCTTGAGGACGCCGGCACATTGCCCGGCGTTGACGGGGCTCGCTTTGTTCAGGACCGGATAGGCGCCGACCTTCGCCCTGGATTGTATGAGGGACCCGACAGGCGGATCGCATTGAACGTACTCACTGCCGAGAGCCGTCTCGAACCGGTTAGTTGGCCCGCGACAACCAGTGTTGTCGGGCTTGAACGCGCGGAAGAGACACCACTTGGCGGATGGCTCTTGGCAGCGGCATTGATTTTGCTGATGGCCGACATCATCGCCTCACTGGCGCTATCGGGTCGCCTGCTGGCAGCACGCGCAGCCCTCACCGTGCTTGCCGCGTTGCTTTTGTTTAACCCACAGCCGGCCACCGCCCAACAAGACGATACGATCGGAACTGACAATGCCAAAGCGCTGCTGGCGGCCTCTGAGGTTGTTCTGGCCCATGTGCTTACGGGAGATCGCAGTGTCGATGACGCCGCACATGCCGGGATGTTGGGTCTGGGAGAAACACTCTTCTTCCGCACGTCCGTTGAACCGGCCGAACCGGTCGGCGTGAACCTCGAAACAGATGAACTTTCTGTCTATCCGTTCTTGTACTGGCCCATAACGCCTAATCAGCCGATCCCATCAGATGACGCCTATCTCAGACTCAATGATTATCTTCGAACCGGCGGAATGATCCTCTTTGACACCCGCGATGCCAATGTATCTGGGTTCGGCGCATCATCGGCAAACGGTCGCAAGTTACAGCAACTCGCCGCGCCTCTCGATGTTCCGCCGCTCGAGCCGATCCCGCCGGATCATGTTTTAACGCGGACATTCTACTTGCTTCAGGATTTCCCGGGTCGTCATACGGGCCGTTCTGTCTGGGTTGAAGCCGCTCCTCCGGACGCAGAGCAGGTGGAGGGGATGCCGTTTCGCAACCTCAACGACAACGTCACCCCCGTCGTTATCGGCGGCAACGACTGGGCCTCTGCCTGGGCGATTGATGAACAGGGAAATCCGTTGTTTCCGGTTGGCCGTGGTTTTGCCGGGGAACGCCAAAGAGAGCTTTCCTTTCGGTTTGGCGTCAACCTCGTGATGCATATCTTAACCGGCAATTATAAATCCGATCAGGTGCATGTTCCGGCACTGCTAGACAGGTTGGGGCAATAGAATCCTCCATGACCGGTACCATTCTCTTTGATCCACTCCTCAACGTCTGGCTGATCGCGGGCCTGGCTGTTCTGGTCGCGCTTGGCGCAGCGCTTGCCCTTTTACGGGGACTTTCAGGCTGGGCATTGCGCGCTCTGGCTGGTTTTGTGGTCCTTTGCGCTTTGTTGGGCCCGGTCTATCAACAAGAGGATCGCGCGCCGCTCAGTGACATTGTGTTCTTGATCGAAGACGAAAGCGCCAGTCAGACACTTGGGGACCGAGCCAGCCTGACCACCGCTTCAGCCGATGCAATGGCTCAACGCATTGAAAATATAGCTAATACCGAACTGCGAAGGATCACAGTAACCGATGGCGCCGAAAACACAGGCACGCGCCTGATGACAGCGCTGTCGGAGGCGATGGCCGAAGAGCCGCGGGCGCGAATCGCTGGGGCAATCCTGCTGTCGGATGGTCGGTTGCACGATATCGATCGCGTACCCGATATGCCGGCGCCCTTGCACCTTCTCCATACCGGGCGAGAAACGGATTGGGACCGCAAGATTGTGATCTCCAATGCCCCCGCTTTCGGTATTCTGGGCGAAGAGATCCTTATGACCATGCGCATCATCGATGACGGCGCAGCCCCAGAGGGCGTCAGCACCGTTCCGGTCTTCGTTTCAATAGACGGGGCAGAACCGCGTCAATTTCAGGTCCCTGTCAACGAGGATATCACCCTGCCTGTCCGACTTCCCCATGGTGGGCGCAACGTGCTGAAGTTTGATACGCCGGAGGCAGACGGCGAATTGACCGACCGCAATAATACCGCATTGGTTCAGATCAACGGCGTGCGGGACCGGCTCAGCGTCCTTCTGGTGTCGGGCGAGCCTCATGCAGGTGGACGAACATGGCGCAACCTTTTGAAATCAGACAGTTCTGTGGACCTTGTGCATTTCACGATCTTGCGCCCGCCGGAGAAACAAGACGGCGTTCCGGTGCGCGAACTGTCTCTGATCGCCTTCCCGACGCGTCAGCTATTTCTCGAGAAAATCGAAGACTTCGACCTGATCATTTTCGACCGTTACAAGCGTCGCGGCATTTTGCCGTCGCTCTATCTCGATAACGTGCGTCAGTATGTAGAGGATGGCGGTGCCGTCCTGATTGCGGCTGGCCCGGATTTTGCGTCAGCAGACAGTCTTTATCGCACACCTTTGCAGGACATTTTGCCCGGTTCTCCGACGGCTCGGGTGGTCGAACAGCGTTTTCGTCCTGTTGTTACAGATTTGGGCCAGCGTCACCCGGTTACGGCGGGGCTCGAGCAGGAGTTTGGTGCCGAGTGGGGTCACTGGATGCGTCAGATTGAGCTTGAGCAGGATTCTGGGGATGCCGTAATGACCGGCGCGGGGGGGCGTCCGCTTTTGGTGCTTGACCGCGTGGGCGAGGGTCGCGTGGCCCTTCTGGCATCTGACCATGCCTGGCTTTGGAATCGTGGGTATGAGGGCGGCGGACCGCAACTCGAACTGTTGCGCCGCTTGGCGCATTGGATGATGAAAGAGCCCGAACTGGAGGAAGAAGCGCTCTGGGCCGAAGCCACAGGTCAGCAAATGCGGATCATACGCCGGACGCTGGAGGATAGCGTCGGACCGGTGACCATCGAAACTCCAGATGGCGAACAACTTGAAACTACGCTCGATGAAGTCAGCCCCGGTCGATACGAAACGCTTTTCGATGGTCCGGAAATCGGATTGTACCGGCTGAGGAATGGGGACCATACAGCTGTAATCGGCCTCGGCCCCGCCTCCCCGGTGGAGTTCAAACGAACGATCGCCGACACAGAAACGCTCGCACCAGTCGTCGCGGCGACAGGAGGTGGCATATTGGCGCTTGAAAACGGCACGCCCCGCTTGCGCAGTGTTCGCGGCAGCGGTGCGGCTTCCGGACGCGGTTGGATTGGAATCATGCCTCGCAATGCGTTTGAAACGCGTTCCGTGACACAATTGCCGCTTTTACCGCCGTGGCTTGTTTTACTTTTGACGTCTGCACTGATCGTCGGTGGCTGGCTGCGCGAAGGCCGACAGTAACCCGCAAAACCACTCAACCGCCAGCGCGTACAACCTGCAGATAACGTGCGCGCAACGCCAAGGTATAGGGGCCGGGCGTTCCGATACCGATCACATGGTCGTCGATCTCGACCACCGGCTCAATGTAGCTTGAAGCACCAGTGATAAAGGCCTCGTCGGCTAACAACGCCTCCGCCAGGGTTATTTGGCGCAGCGCGACGCCATACCCCAATTCATAAGCCACCCGAAGTATCGTCTGGCGCGTGATACCGTGCAGGATCATGTTATCGACCGGACGTGCAACCACTGTGCCGTCTCGCACAACGAAAAAGCTGGTCGCACCGCCCTCAGTTATCAAACCCTCTTCGTCAATCATCAACGCCTCATAGGCGCCTTGGTTATCCGCCGCCTTCTTCGCGATGACCTGGCCCAGAAGATTTGTCGTCTTGATGTCGCGCCGCTTCCATCGCAGATCGTGATGCGTTCGCATGGACCGACCCATAATTGGGGCGGCAGGCTCCGGAGTGGCCTGAACAAAAGCCAGTACGTTCGGTCTCAGACCGGTTGGGTAAACATAGTCGCGATCAGCCTCTCCCCGCGTGATCTGAAAGTAAAGGAAGCCTTCCCTCATATTATTCTCTGCGATCAAGCGGTCGAAAATCGACGCATATTCGGCATCGCTATGCGGGTTGGGGATGTTTAGTTCCGCCAATGACCGTTTGAGCCGTGCCAGATGCATACTCCGATCCACGATCCGACTATCCAGAACGCCCAAGCCCTCATAGACGGAGTCCGCAAAGAGAAGCCCACGATCGAAGATCGATATCTTGGCATCCCGACCTTTGAGGAAATCACCGTTAAGATAGACTATCCGCTCGAGATGCGCCGCCAAGAGAACTCACTTTCCAGCAAAAGTCAGAAGCGCGACCACCATGCCTTAGCACTGCCTGATGTCAAACCCCAGACCAGAGCGCAGGATCAGGGTGACAACTCCACCCTGGTCAATTCGGTACTCCATCCATGGGTCGAACAACGTGTCCGAATGAAAATCTCTCTCGTTCCATCGGGGATAACAATACCGCTCAAAGAGCGGGTAAAGGGCTGTTCCTCGACATGAGGATGCATGAGCTTGCGATATCCAAGCCGTCCCCCACGCGCATCCAGCACCTCCCACCCATCGGCATAATGATCCCAGCCGGTATCGTCGTGTTGTAAGGTGACGGACACGACCCAGACCATCCCCGCTTTTGACACCGAGACATTGAGCACCTCCGGTTCGTCAGCGATGGCTGCGGACGCGGTAATCACAACACAGATAAGGGCCAGAATCATGTTTTTCATATTCCAGACAATAGGCAGCCTGCACAGAAATAGGAGTCACATCCGCGTGTCAGAACCCGGCAACAACCCTCACGCGGTTGTCCCGATAGCGCCCTAATTTCGCCCCATAGCCTGCCTAGCCTTTTTTCATAGCAGCGGAGATCAGCGTGCGGCAGCTTTTGATTTTTCTTTCTTGGTTTGTGTTTTCTGGCGTACCTGTGCTGGCGGAACAAACGCCTCTGGAGCGTCTCGACACGGGTGTTGATGGGCGAAAGTGGGAGGCCGTCGGTCGACTTGATGTAGGCGGGCGTGGTTTCTGCACCGGCGCTCTGATTGCCCCG
>JBCCNY010000086.1:0-9909 GCA_039025595.1 Pseudomonadota bacterium
CAAGCAGTGTCGTCACCGTTGGCAAAGACCCCCAGAATATCCAACCCCAAAGCACTGCAAAAGGCAGAGAGCTATATTCAAACGGGGCCATCTGGTTTGCCTGACCATAGCGATAGGCTTGACTGATGCAGTAAAAACCAACCGTTCCCGTGAGACCAAGTGCGAGAAAAAGACCGGTCTGGAACAGGCTGGGAAAGCTCCAGGCACGAAAGAGATAAGCCGCGCTCGGATGATCAAATTGGTCCATCCAGCCTGTTCCGAACGCCAGTCCCGTCAATCCGCTGAACAGCACAAACATAAGCGTCAGATAAAACGTCATACTCAATGCGCTGTCCGTGGAGCCAAGTAGCCTCGTCAGGAGAATTTGAGCGCTGTAGGCAATTGCGGAAATGATGGCCAAGATCATCGCCGGTTCGATCTCATCGACATTTGGTCGGGCGACAAGAACCACACCGATGAAGCCCGAAACGATGGCAATCCAGATGCGGAAGCCTACCGATTCACCTAAAAACGGACCCGCGAAGATGACGACGAACAAAGGTGCCGTATAGTAGAGAGGCATTGCATCGGCCAATGGCAGAACCGCAAGCGCCATGGAAAACGTGGAAAAACAGATGAAGGAAAAGAAGCCGCGCAGGCAGTTCAGAAAAGGTTTTCTTGTCGCAAATCCATGACGCCCCTGCGTGATGAACAGGGCCGCGCTGATCAAGGCAAGGGTAACGGCGCCCCGTGCGAAAATGACTTCCTGGACGGCCATTTGATCGCTGAAGAACTTCATGATCACGTCTTGAATTGAGAACACAAACAGACCGAGGATCAGCAGTGCAATCCCCGCAAGTGCGTTAGCATTGGTTTGCTGCGTCATGCTGTCTCGCGTCAAGGGATGGGCAACTGAAAATACTAGCCGTCCAGCTAAGCGGGTCCGCTCACATTGAACGGTCGTTTGTTCTTGCGAGTGTCGTGAAGCGACACTGCTCGCATTATTCTCGCCGACATTCTGAAAAACCTGAGAACAACCCGCACTTTGCTCGCCTTGATCAGAAACAAACGGCAGGTTTGTCCCGCGGAGCAGACCTTTAAGCCCGACACTCGTCTAGGCGATCCCTACTGAGGCGATCATCCCATCGCTCGAACAATCCAATTGGACGTGCAGACACGATTCGGCCTAGATACAGCGCCCGCCATCCACTTCGAGGCAGACACCGGTAATCATACTGGCCTCGTCGCTGCACAGGAACGTGGCGGCATGACCCATATCCTGAGGGGTGGAAAACCGACCTATCGGGATCGTTGAGAGGAACTTTGCGCGCGTCTCGGGCGTATCCTCTCCCATGAAACTGGCCAGAAGCGGCGTTTCGCCCGCCACCGGATTGATCGCGTTGACCCGGATGCCCATCGGAGCCAGTTCCACTGCGAGCGCTCGTGTGGCGGTGATCATCCAGCCCTTGGACGCATTATACCAGTTCAGACGCGGCCGCGGGCTGACCCCGGCGGTGGAGGCCACGTTGAGAATGACGCCAGAGCCCCGCGCCTTCATCATTGGTAGGAACGCGCGGGCCGTGTGGTAGACGGATTTGCAATTGACCGCGAAGACGCGGTCGAAGTCGTCTTCGCCGATGTCTTCAGCAGGCTGCGGCAGGTGGGTGATCCCCGCGTTATTGACCACGATATCGGTAGGGCCAAAGGTTTTCTCGGCCGCTTGGGCCAGTGCGGCGACGCTCGCCCCGTCGGAGACGTCGACCGGACAGGCGCTAGACCCCAGCGTCTGAGCCAGCCCCATCGCAGCCGGCGCGTTTATATCCGCGATCATGACCTTCGCGCCTTCATTGAGAAAGCAGCGTACGATCCCTTCGCCGAACCCGCTCGCGCCGCCCGTGACAATGGCGGTCTTGCCCTCCAGCCGCATACTGGTCCTCTCCTTGTTTTCGCCGATACGAGCCTTGGTGGCTCATCAAGTTATTATCCGAATTCATACTGAGACGTGATTTGACCTGTCTCAAGCCACGGAGCCCGCCCCGCAGATCGCCTCTGTCTGGATCTCTGAAATCCCTGCCAGTCGGGCAAAGCGCCCCAGTTCCCGTTCCAGTTTTGCCTGGCGTTTTTCCGTCCATTTGACCCCGCGTTCGGGCCAGAAGCCGCTGACCCGCATCCAACCGGCCGCGCGATCTGCCTTAAGCTCGATCCGGGCAACAAAACGGTCCCCTTCCAACAGAGGATAGACGTAATATCCCCACCGCCTTTTCTCTTTTGGAACAAACATTTCATTTCGGTATTCAAAACCGAAAAGCCGGGCCAGACGCACCCGGTCCCGGATCGCTGGATCAAATGGGTTGAGCAGTCGTAGATGCGACGACACCCGTTCTGAGGTAGCGAGGCGCGCTTCTATATCCGCTGTGCCCCAAGATGCGCGCCATGTGCCATCCGCCCCCTCAACACGAAGAGGAACAAGGCGCTGGCGCGCGAGCCAATCCTGCGCCTCGCGCGCCTCCATTGCCTCCCAGAAGCGCTGAACCTCACCGCAGGTCGCAAGCGCCAGATGATCCATGGCCTTGTCACAAAGCCAGTCCGCGGCGTCTTGGTCATCCGGTCCGTCACGCCAGCCCGGCGGAAACACGCGCTCAGCCAAATCGTAGAATTTCACAAAGTTCTTGCGGTGGCATGTCGCCAGATCACCCGCATACCACATTTGATCGAGGGCTTTCTTATGCGGGGGCCGCGCCCACATTTCGCGACTTTCAACCTTTGTCTCGAAGGCATGGGTCGAAAGCGCGCCCTCCTGTGCGATTCGCTCGCGAATGCGTCGGATCTCGTCCTGCGCGAGGCCGGACTGATACCATGTGCCTTGGGCCGCTTTTTTTCCCAGTCTATGAAATTGCCGACGCCACATCGGCAGGATATCGGTCGGTATCAATGACGCGTCATGGGTAAAATGCTCAAACAAATCGCGATCACGGAGCAGTGGCCAAAGCTGCCTTTCGCGGTAGTTCCTGTTACGGCTCCAAAGAATGTGATGGTGCGCGCGCGTTACGTTTCGAATCGTGTCGATTTGCAGAAATCCGAGCTTGCGGATCATCGCCATGACGTCGACAGGTCCCGAGGGTGCCTCGGCCAGTCCATTTTGCCACAACCAGAGCCGGCGCGCAGACAGGTTCGGGACATCCAATGTGGCCGTCATGGCAAACTCATGTAAATGAGCGCATCGCGCCCGTCCTGCCCTGACATCGCGACGACCGTTTCCAAAAACAACTTCCCAATCTCACATGCCTGCCGATTGGTTGCGTCGTTTAGATCGTCCAAAGCCGTCAGCAGAGAGCTGGGCTGCCCACTGCGTTCGATACTCGCGCGAATTTGCGCATTAATCTCGGCCTCTACGTCATCTGCGCGCCCTTGTGACAAACGCACAGGTTCGCGTTGGATCCCGAACCGCGCGGCGCGGGCCTGGATCCGGTAATACTCACGAAGGCCCGACGTATTCAGACGCGCGGCGGCCCTCGTGATCAGCTCTGCAAAACGAGCGGGCGGCAACCTGTTACGTACAGCTCGGCCACAATCCCTAACAGGCAATCCCCCGATCAGAGACCTTTCAACCCGGTAATAGAAGCGCAGTTCGCGCGCATTCAAATGTCCTAATCCGCGCTCGACCATTGGCCAGATCAATCCACCGGCCACTTGAGCATTCCCCGGATCCAGAAAGGCGCTGATGACCTGGTCGGCGACATGCCCCGCAAGGACAGGGTCGCGATAGACCAGTTCGGCATGAGACACAGCAAGCTCAAGGTTTTCTCCTTCGAAACCAAGCGCTATCAACTCTTCGCGAATAGGGGCATAATCCGGGACCTCACCCAGCAAACGAACAATGTCCGCACGGTTCGGCTCAAACTCGCCCGCGTCTTGCGCGAGCCCCGGACGCGTGCCTGCGCCTATCCAAAACGCGCTCATCAGCGCAAGGCAGATCAAAAGGCGCACGGGGCCTCCTGTGTCACGAAGTGTGTCGCGCACAAAGTACAGATGTGGCGGATGAGAAGAAGCGGTATGACCCACCTTTACCCGCAAGACGCGATAGTATCCGACTTCGACCCTAGCCTTGAGTTCATTCCACCGCAATCATCGCATCCTTGACGGGCTGGCACGCTGAGAACGATCCTGCTAGACCAGAGGCGAAGCACCAAGCTGGAGGGCTCATGAGCGCGACCGCCCGGAAAACCGCTCCCTTGCCAGATGACATTCGCGCCATGAAAGGCGGCACGCCGATTGTCTCTCTCACAGCCTACACCACGCCGATGGCGCAGATCATGGATCCGCATTGTGATCTGGTTCTTGTAGGCGACAGCGTCGGCATGGTTTTGCATGGTCTTGAAAACACGCTGGGCGTGACGATGGACATGATGGTGATGCACGGAAAGGCCGTGTCCCGAGGGCTGTCAACCGCCATGCTCGTCATCGATATGCCCTTTGGCAGTTACGAGGAAAGCCCGGCCCAAGCCTTTCGCAATGCGTCTCGGATCATGGCCGAGACTGGCGCCGCGGCGGTCAAGCTGGAGGGCGGCGTCGTTATGGCCGAAACGATTGCGTTTCTGGTCGCGCGCGGCATACCGGTGATGGCGCACATTGGGTTGACGCCGCAATCCATAAACACGCTGGGGGGCTATAAGGTACAGGGTCGCGCGGACGCGGCCGCGACAGTATTGGCGGACGCCAAGGCTGTGGCAGAGGCTGGCGCATTCTCGGTGGTTTTGGAAAAGCTCCCCGCCCGCCTATCCGACGAAGTCACGTCCGAGATATCTATACCGACAATCGGTATCGGCGCCTCCTCCGGTTGCGATGGGCAGATCCTCGTTCATTTAGACATGCTGGGGCTATTCACTGCGTTCAAGCCAAAATTCGTGAAGCGCTATGCCGATTTGGGCGCACAGGCTGGCACGGCGATCGAGACCTATGCCCGCGAGGTTCGCGCCAGGCAGTTTCCGACGCCGGAGCATACCTTCGCCGACAAAGCTCCAAAGGTGAAACGCGGCGCATGACGGCCCCAATCCTTCGGACGCTCCCCGAATTGCGTGCGCTCACGGGGGTCTGGCATCGCGCCGGAGAGACCATTGGCGTTGTCCCAACGATGGGCGCCTTGCATGATGGACATTTGTCGCTGGTGGCCGCGGCCAAAGAGCGTTGCACACGTGTGATTGTTACGATTTTCGTCAATCCCAAGCAGTTCAACAATCCCGGTGACCTGGATAGGTATCCGCGCACAGAGGAAGAGGATGAGCGCAAGCTGGCGCGTTTCAACATTGATGCGCTCTGGGTTCCGGGTGCCGAACAAATGTATCCCGCAAGTTTCGCAACCACGGTCTCTGTCTCTGGTCTCACCGATGTGATGGAAGGTGCGCACCGCCCGGGACATTTCGACGGCGTCGCAACCGTTGTGACGAAGATCTTCACCCAGACCGCCGCAACCGACGCCTTTTTCGGCGAAAAGGACTTTCAGCAGCTTTTGGTCGTGCGGCGAATGGCCGATGATCTGAACCTCCCGATTAGCGTTCACGGCTGTCCGACTATCCGAGATATAGACGGGCTGGCGTTGAGCTCGCGCAATCTGTTGCTGTCGGATCGCGCGCGCACCATCGCGCCGAACCTATATGAGGAATTGCAGAGCATGGCGGCGGGTCTGGCGAGAGGCCAAAAGATGTCGCACTTGCGCGACACCGCACAAACAGCATTGCTGAAATCGGGCTTTAACAGCATAGACTACCTGGTACTTTGTGCTCAAAATGATCTGTCCGAGTTGGACCTACCTGATCGACCAGCGCGTCTATTCGCAGCGGCCAACTTGGCCGGCGTGCGCCTTATCGACAATATTGCTGTTTGACGCAGGATCGGACCATCTGCTCTTGTGCCCAAAACATTCGAATTGGCGTCTGTTGATCAGGGTTAAGCAGCACAATTTGTGAATAGCGCGATCTCTGCCAGCGTTTTGAGTAGAATAGCCGCAAGGTGGCAGGGCTTGATGTATTGGGGCTTAACTGGGTCAAGGGGGTGATTTGGTCGACAAAGGACTTTCCGCCCTTCGCTGTTTCGCGCGATTGAATTACGATACGTTTGCAACACGCGGTAACTCCGCGCTTCAAGCTGATGGTGGTCTTTTTCGTTGCTAGGCCCAATGAAAGCTAAATGTCTCATGCTTGACGTCGACGGGGTCTTGGTTGACGGACGCCCCAACGATGGCAAGCACTGGACAACGGATCTGTCGGGCGATGTCGGCATTTCGCCCGCTGAACTCTCTAAAGCCTTCTTCGAAACCGAGTGGACGGACGTTGTCGAAGGCCGAAAGGGTCTCTTACCAACTCTCACGGCAATATTGACGGGTATTGGTTCATCTGTCGGCGCTGAAGAACTAATAGCTTATTGGTTTGAAAAAGATTCTCGTGTTATCGGACGGGTATTTGCAGATTGTAAGTCCGCTAAGGACGCGGGTATTCCGGTTTACCTGGCAACCAATCAAGAACACAACAGGGCCAGTTTCTTCATGGAGACAATGGGACTGGGAACAGCGGTAGATGGAATTGTGTATTCTGCCCAAATCGGCTGGCAAAAAACGCATCCCGAGTTTTACTCTAATGCGCAAAGAGTAACGGGCTTTGAGTCTGCCGACTTACTGTTGGTCGATAACACACCAGGCAACATCGAAGGTGCAATCGAAGCCGGATGGAGCGCGGTCCTTTGGGACGAAAACGAGAGCCTCTCTGACATCTTGCACCGAAGCATTCAGCACTAAAGCATGGTTCTCGACATCTAATGCTTGTCTTCAGGCTTCTAACACAGAGAAGGGCAGCAAATGTCGGGAGAGCGGAGAAAGCGGTCGTCTGGCGAAGCCATATTTTCAGCAAAAAATACAACACTTCTTCTTAACCGAATTGAGGCCCTTCCATCGACACATTGTCCTGCAAGTACAACACCAAGTGTCTTTTGGAAAAATTAGAAATGGCGAAGATAGTAAGTGTTTTTAAATACTTAATATTGCCTTTCTTGCTCGTTTGGGTCTTCCAAAGAATGTTCTTCTTTTCGAAGGCCGAAATGCTGCGTCGGGTCGGTATACTAGGCACAACCGGAGAGTTGGGAGATATCGGAACCTACAAGCGATGGTTCCGCAAAGCCAAAATAATTGTGGAGGTGGTGGAAGTTGCGGAGGGAGAACCCATCCTATCCATAATCTTGATTGGATTCCACGGATCAAACGGAATGCACTTGGACGGCCTCGGCCATTTAGACACGGACAGTGTCGGAGCAGATAGCCAGGTTCAAATCTTAGCCAGCTTTGAAGAGGAGGGTGACTTGCCTTCGGTGAAAACTGTTTTCAGCCAATACGAACTGAATGGCTGGTACAGGGTTTCCGGCGAGACGACGGTGTTCGCAGAAGAGGGGTTCTGGCATGAACGACTTCGCTTCTAAGCACTTCATGCCTTAGGTCAAATTGGGCTCGCTGCAACCATCAGAGCAAGCGCCCACATGTGCCACGCAAACAGGCCGGACACATGACTGCTTCTGACCAGTGCGAACTCATTCGAATACGTCTTGCTATGCAGGTGCCATCCATACAAGATATTTGCCGCAACCGCGATCTCGAGGGCCTTGCCGAGGTCGGGATCGCGGGACGAAGCCGCCTATCTGAGGCTTGGTCCAAACGGCTGCTTATGCCCTTCCTTTAACTGCCAAGTGACAACGGCTCTCTGGACCTCGACACTAATTGTATGGAAAAATCACTTCTTTGAGGCGCGCTCGGGCGGAAAAATGACTGGTTTGTGGGGTCGGGAGGCGGCGCCAGGGCCGCCGCGATAGCCTATGCACTGATCGAAACCGCCAAGCTCAACAGCGTAGAACTTCAGGCCTGGCTCAATTGAGTCCCCGCCCAGATCGCAGATCACATGATCACGCGGATCGACGAACTCATGCCTTGGCGTTATGTTGCTTTCGCGGCGTAATCGAGAGCAACAATCCCGCGCCAGTGGGCTAGACCAAACGGTAACACTCAAGAGACACTCCACGGTATTATGGAGGGCACACGGTCATCGCAATTGTGCATCGGGTCAGCTCCATCGCCCGGCTCGATCGCATCATAGTGCTGAATCAGGGTCGCATCGTGGAAGACGGTAGCCATTCCGAGCTTCTGGAGCGGAACGGCCTATATGCCAGTGTCTGGAGCCGCCATTCGGGCGGGTTCATCGAAACCGAGAACCAGGAGGCCACTGCGTGAAGCGATTAGCGATTACAGATTGGTTCGCGGATCTCATCGACCATAAGGCCTATGCTGACGGTCCGCCGCCGCAGAAACTGTGGCCTTTCGTTAAATGGTGTTTGTCAGGCAGCTTCCTTGTGCTTGGGCTTGGAGCTGCGGCCAGTGCGCTCTCGGGCTTCACCGAGGTTCTCGTGATGGTCCTGCTTGGGGTCATCGTTGATGCAGCGGTTGGCGCCGACAGCATGGATGCGTTCTGGTCGGCGAACTGGCACCTGCTGACACTATGGGTCCTGTTATTGCTCGTGATGCGTCCTTTCGCCTTCGGCCTGGGCGCCTGCTTCCAGTCGATCATGGCGGGCCCGGGCGTGTTCAAACTGGTTTTGAGCCGGGTCAATCGCCATACGCTCGGCCAAGCGGTGACGTTCTTTGATAATGATTTCGCCGGTCGGATCTCTCAAAAGCAGATGCAGACGACCCGCGCGATGGTCGATGTCGTCACCGAGATGATGAACTCGATGTCCATGGCGGTCGCCTCAGTCGTGGCATCTGCCTATTTCATAGGAGTGATCGACGCACGGCTCGCGTTGCTCATGGCGGTGTGGCTGGGTGCCTACTACGTGTTCATGAAGACGTTCCTGCCCCTGGTGCGCAAACTCTCTGCAGCGCGCGCCGCGGCTAGGGCTATGGTCACTGGTCAGATTGTGGATACGATCACGAACATTAAAACGGTGAAGCTCTTTGCATCGTCTGACCACGAGGACCGGGCCGCACTGGGTGCAATGTCTGAGTTTCACGCGCGCGGGGTTGATTGGGGCCAGATGGCCACCCTGTTCCGTATTGGTCTTTCGATCATCGCCGGTGCGCTGCCCGCCGCTGTGGTCTCACTCACGCTTTTTCTGGTGTCGACAGGGGATGCCTCTGTTGGCCAGTTGACGGCCGCTGGCGCCATGGCGATCCGGCTGAGTCAAATGACGGGCTGGGTCAGCTGGGTGCTCATGGGCATTTACGGCAATATCGGTGAGATCGAAGACGGGATGAAGACGCTTGCGCCCGCGCACAAGCTCAAGGATGCGGACGGCGCTGAAGAACTCAAAGGAGAGGCGGTCGTCGAGTTCGACGGCGTGACCTTTGCTTACGGGCGGGAGGCCGGGGGCGTGACCGGAATAAACCTGACGATCCACGAGGGCGAGAAGCTTGGTATCGTCGGCGCATCTGGCGCAGGGAAGTCCACCTTGGTGGCGTTGTTGTTGCGTCTCTATGACACCGAGGCTGGACAGGTTCGCGTCGCGGGGCAAGATGTGCGTCAGGTCACGCAAGAAAGCCTGCGTCGGCTGATCGGAATGGTCACGCAAGAGACCGCGATGTTTAATCGATCTGCGCGGGACAACATCCTTTATGGACGGCCAGACGCAGACGATACCGCGCTATTCGACGCGGCAGAGCGGGCACGTGCGCACGAGTTCATCCTGGGTTTGAAGGATTTCAGAGGGCGTGAGGGGTACGAGGCTTTCCTCGGCGAGCGAGGTGTCAAGCTATCGGGCGGGCAGCGGCAGCGTATTGCACTCGCCCGAGCGATCCTGAAGGACGCCCCGATTCTGGTGCTTGACGAAGCCACAAGTGCGCTCGACTCAGAGGTCGAGGCAGAGATCCAAGAGGCGCTGGAAGAGGTGATGGAGGGCAAGACC
>JBCCNY010000087.1:0-9860 GCA_039025595.1 Pseudomonadota bacterium
AAAGCGCGGACGCGACGGACAGGTCAACGTTTTCTTCTGGCAGGCTCCTTCACTACTAAATCCCTATCTGTCGGCCGGTTTGAAAGACATCGAACCAGCGAGCGTGGTCCTCGAACCTTTGGCGCGATTTGACGATTCAGGGGCGCTTGTGGCGTGGCTTGCAGAGCAGATCCCCACTCGAAGCAACGGCGGTATTTCTCACGATTTGCGGTCCGTGACCTGGGTTCTGCAGGATAGTCTGGTTTGGTCCGATGGAAGCCCTGTGACATCGCAGGATATCCGCTTCACCTGGCAGTATTGTACGGCCGAGGGCGGTGGCTGCGCTCAGTTTGACCGGTTTGACGGGATTACGGATATTGAAACGCCTGACGAGCTGACCGCAATCATACGCTTCGATGCGCCGAAGGCGTATCCGTACAAGGCGTTTGTAGGGTCGGGTTCACCACTGCTTCAGTCTGCCCAATTTGCCGACTGCTTGGGGCCTCGCGCGCCCTCTTGTACGACAGAGAACTTCGCGCCGATTGGAACAGGCCCCTTCAGGGTTGAAGAGTTTCGCCCCAACGATGTGGCCTTTTTCTCGGCCAATTCGAACTACCGGGAGACCGGTAAACCCGCATTTTCTTACCTGCTTTTAAAGGGAGGCGGAACAGCCGAGACAGCCGCGCGCGCGGTGCTGGAGACCGGTGAGTTTGACTATGCCTGGAACCTTCAGCTCTCTCCTGAGGTTCTGACGCGAATGGCGGCTCGGGATATCGGCATCGTGATTGCGGGTTTCTCGACCCTTGTTGAACAGATTTACCTCAATCTCAGTGACCCTGATCCGTCTGCGGGAGAGATGCGAGGTACATTGGAAAAGCCGCACCCCGCTCTCAGCGATCCCAAGGTGCGTCGCGCCCTTTCGATGGCGATTGATCGGCAGCTATTGGTTGAAATCGGTTACGGAACGACTGGTCGGATCACCTGCAATGTCGTGCCCGCTCCTGCCGCGTTTCGCTCGTCATCCAATGAGGGCTGCGAGGTTCAGGATATCGAAGGCGCGAAGGCGCTTCTTGATGCGGCAGGATGGGTTGACAGCGACGGTGATGGCATCCGCGACCGCGACGGCGATGATTTGACGTTTGTTTTTCAGACTTCGGTTAACGCGGTGCGACAGAACTTTCAGAACGCGATCAAGCAATGGTGGTCCGAGATCGGCGTTGAAACGGAACTGCGCGCGATCGATGCCTCTGTCTTCTTCGGAGGCGATGCCGGAAGTCCTGATACAGTTCAGAAATTTTTTGCAGATGTTCAGATGTTTGCCAGCATGTTCGATGGCAACGATCCCGAGGCGTATATGGCCGGCTGGCGATGCGACCGTATTCCGACACCTGAAAACCAATGGCAGGGCAGCAACTATGCGCGTTTTTGCGATCCGGCCTATGATGAGCTGACCGATCTCATGCGCATAGCTGCCGATCCAAACGAGCGCTCTGAACTTGGGCGGGCCATGAATGACAAGCTTGTGCAGAACTATGTGACGCTGCCTTTGATTGACCGTGGACGTGTGTCGGCCCATTCCACCAGCCTCAACGGCGTGCGGCTCAATACCTGGGATAGCGAATTGTGGAACATAGCGGATTGGTCGCGCATCGCGGCGGAGTGATCTTGCGGTGAGACGGCTGGAGCCTGCATGCTGAGTTTCACTTTGCGCAGACTGAGCGTCGCGGTTCCCATACTTGTTCTCACATCTTTATTGATCTTCCTTTTGCTGGACGCCGCCCCAGGCGATCCGATGTCTCAAGTGCCGCTGACAGTTCCACCAGAAGTGCGCGCCCAGATGCGGGAAGCCCTGGGTCTGGGAGAGCCGGTCTATCTGCGATTTGCTCTCTGGATGAAACAGGTGTTCTGGATCGAACCTAAGATCTTGATGGATCATATGTTCGGCACATCGCTTGCGACCAACGAGCTGCGGGTGTTGAGCTGGCAGACCCGAGCCCCGGTCATGGATATGGTCGCCGAACGCCTGCCGCAGACGTTATGGGTTGTGGGATCGGCCTATGTGATCGGGATCGCCATCGCCTTACCGATTGGGATCCTATCTGCCTACCGCCAATACTCTGTCTTTGATACATCCAGCACGTTTGTCACCATGGTGGCCTATTCGGTGCCAACCTTTGTCACCGGACCTTTGCTGATTGTGATCTTTGCCGTCCAATTGGGCTGGGCCCCATCGATTTATGATACGACACATCGCGTGACAGACTGGCAGAGCTTTATGGTGCAGGTGCAGCAGATGATGCTGCCGGTGGCTGTTCTGGCTGCACAAACCGCCGCGCAGATCAGCCGGTACATGCGGGCCTCTATGCTCGACACATTGCCGCTCGACTATATCCGGACAGCGCGTGCAAAGGGCATGCCAGAACATGTTGTGGTGCTGCGTCACGCGCTACGCAACTCGATGATCCCCGTGGTGACCGTCATCGCACTGGGTGCGCCTGCCATGTTCGGCGGTGCGATTATTACCGAACAGATCTTTGCCATCAACGGGATCGGCGCGCAGCTGATCGGCGCGTTGCAGGCCGGTGATCTGCCCACGGTGCAAACCCTTACCTTTCTCTTCGCCGTTCTGATTGTCCTGGCCAACCTTCTGGCCGATATCCTCTATGGCTTACTCGATCCCCGGATCCGATATGATTAAACGCGCCCTACCTCGCAGACAACGCGGGCCGCTGCGTAGACCGAAGGGGGCCGTTTTCGGGGCGGGCCTCTTTGTTTTGATCGTGCTGGCAGTGTATATTGGCCCGCTTCTGTGGTCCATTGATCCGGCCTATCTGGATCTTTTGGCCCGCAACGCCAGATCCTCGCTCGCTCATCCACTGGGCACGGACGAGCTGGGGCGGGACATCCTAGCGCGGGTGCTCGCAGGCGGACGCATCTCGATCACAGTAGGGCTCGCCGCCATGGCTGTTTCCGTTGGTCTCGGCGCATTGATCGGCCTTCTGGCCGGGTTCTACAACCGCCTCGATGGACTACTCATGCGCCTCACAGATCTCTTTCTGGCTCTGCCGCTTCTTCCGCTCTTGCTGGTTCTGGTTGCGCTCTTTCGCGACGCTCTTACGCAGCGTGTGGGTCCAGAGCTCGGGCTTTTTACGCTAATCGTAGGAGCCATTGGCGTCACAAGCTGGATGCAAACCGCACGTATCGTGCGCGGCGATGTGCTGGCGCTCAAGGAGCGCGAGTTCATTCTGGCGGCTCGCAGCGGCGGCGCACGCGACCGCCACCTGATCGCGCGCCATATCCTGCCCAATGTGCTCTCGCCCATTCTCGTCTCTGCCAGCCTCGGCATCGCAAACGCAATCATCACCGAAAGCGCGTTGAGTTTTCTTGGCTTGGGCTTTCCTCCGGATTTTGCCACCTGGGGCCGGTTGCTCGCCGATGCCACGCTATACCTGCAGGATTATCCCGGCCGCGCGCTCTGGCCGGGTCTGGCGATCTCGCTCACCGTCTTGTCTGTCACTTACATGGCCGACGGTCTACGCGACACGCTGGACCCGCGTACGCGCGCGCGAATGTGACCGTCACTTTGCGAACGCATGGCTCAGAGCGGCATGCGCGCCTCGATGATCTCCGCCCACCAGCTGCACCCAGCCGGGATCACATCATCATTGAAGTTGTATTCCGGGTGATGAACAGGCGCCGTCGCCCCATTGCCCATCAGAATATAGGCACCGGGTCGTTCGTTCAGCATAAAGGCGAAATCCTCGCCGCCCATGATCAGCGGTGCGTCTGCACAATCGCCCGCCACCTTACGCGCCACCTCCGCCGCAAAGATCGTCTGGTCATCGTGATTGGTCATGACCGGATAGTTTCTTTCATATGTGAGTGAAATTTCCGCTCCAAAACCCGCGCCGATATGCTCGCAAAGCGTTGTCATCCGGCTTTCCGATAAATCGCGCATCGCCTCGGACAAAGTGCGAACCGTGCCTTTCAGCGTGACATGCGTCGGAATGACATTGAATGCCTTCGATGATGTCTCCATCGATGTGACCGAGACCACTATCTGTTCAACGGGATCGGCATTTCGGCTGACGATGGTTTGCATAGCGGTGATCAAATGCGCCGCCACGACCGAGGGGTCGATCACCTCCTGCGGTTTGGCAGCATGCCCGCCCCGGCCCTCAATTCCGATATGGAAGAGATCGGTCGCGGCAAAAAACGGTCCGGGGCGGATGCTGAATTGACCCTCCGGCATGCCCGGCCAGTTATGCATGCCATAGACTTCCTCGATGCCAAAACGATCCATCAAGCCATCTTCGCACATCTCACGCGCGCCTGCGCCGCCTTCTTCGGCGGGCTGGAAAATCACCACGGCTGTGCCATCGAAATTGCGGGTCTCCGCCAGGTATTGCGCCGCCCCTAGCAACATCGCGGTATGCCCGTCATGACCACAGGCATGCATCTTGCCCTGGTTTTGCGAGGCATAGTCAAGACCTGTCGCCTCTTCAATTGGCAGGGCATCCATGTCGGCCCTTAGCCCGATCACCCGGCGCGAGCCCGTCCCGCGGCCGCGGATCACACCCACGACACCGGTTCTACCAATTCCCTCCACCACCTCGTCACAGCCAAAGGCGCGCAGTCTTTCGGCCACTAACGCACTTGTCCGGTGGGTATCGTATTGCAATTCGGGATGCGCGTGCAGATCTCGCCGCCAATCGGTGATGTCGGCCTGCAGTTCAGCGAAACGGTTTTTAACGGGCATTGAGGGTCTCCGGCACAGCGGGTGGCGCGACATAGCCACATTCGGATTGTAGGACGAGATGACCCGGTGTCACCTCTTTGTAAAGCGGTGGCTCGGGCGTGTAGCCGAGCTTGTGGATTGGCGCGGACAAGGGTTGATAACGCAGATCGCGCCGGAGCCTATGGGAAGGATCAGGGAGCGGAACAGCCGACAGCAGGGATTTGGTATATTTGTGGCGTGGATCATGCAGAACGGAACCCGTTGGCCCGGTTTCGACGATCCGACCCAGATACATCACGGCCACATCGTGGCTCACGCGCTCAACAACGGCGAGGTCGTGGCTGATGAACAGATAAGACAAGCCGCGCTCGGCCTGCAAATCGAGCAGCAAGTCAAGCACTCGGTCCTGCACCGAGACATCGAGCGCGCTTACGGCCTCATCTGCCACGATCAAACGCGGCGATGCCACCAGGGCGCGCGCGATGCAGACACGCTGACGCTGTCCGCCCGACAGCTCGTGCGGGTAGCGCCGTAACAGATCCCTCGACAAACCCACCCGGTCAAAGAGGTCTGCCGCGAGCTCCGCCGCCTCCACCCCATGCGCGAGCCCGAAGTGTTTGAGCGGAGCCTTGACCTGATCGATGAGCCGCATACGCGGATCAAGGCTGGCCAAAGGATCTTGAAAGATCATCTGCATGTCGCGACGCACGGCGCGCAACTTATCTGCTTTGAGACCCAGAATATCCTGTCCGCCCAACTGGATACGTCCCGAGAGGGGTTCTGTAAGACGAAGCACAGAGCGGCCCAAAGTCGACTTGCCGCATCCCGATTCCCCCACAAGGGCCAGCGTGCGGCCCTTCCCAAGCGAGAAACTGACATCCTGCACGGCATGAACCTCTTGAGCTGCGCGTCGCCAAAAACCACCGCGCACCGGATAGCGGGTCACGAGATGCTCAACCTGCAAGAGCGGGACCGGATCGCCTTGAGTTGGCGGTGCTTTGGACGTTCCCAGCCGGGGCACCGCCGCAAGTAGCTGTTTCGTGTAATCCTGGCGCGGGTGGTCAAAGATCTGACGGGCACTCCCCTCCTCGATCTTGCGGCCCTCGCGCAGAACCACCACCCGATCGGCCATCTGCGCAACCACGGCCATGTCATGTGTAATGAACAAGATCGCCAGGCCTGTTTCCGCCCGTAAGTCCCGGATCAGGCCCAAAATTTCCGCCTGGGTTGTGACATCGAGCGCTGTGGTCGGCTCATCGGCGATCAACAGGTGCGGTCTACATGCCAGCGCCATGGCAATCATCACACGCTGGCGCATCCCTCCGGAAAGCTCATGCGGAAATTGCCGCATGCGTCGCGCGGGGTCAGGCAAATGCACGCGTTCCAAGAGACTGAGCGCTCGGGCCTCAGCCTCACGAAAGCTCAATCCTTCATGGTGGCACAATCCTTCGACAATTTGCCTCCCGATGCTGAGAACCGGGTTAAGAGCGGTAGAGGGCTCTTGAAAAATCATTGCAACATCGCGGCCGCGCCAGGCTGTGTTGGGATACGAAGTCAGATCTACCGGGTCTTCCCGCCCCGCCTGCCAGAGAACGCGGCCGCTGGCGATATCGCCCCGCTCGTGCGCAACAAGCTGCATCAGCGCCAGAGCAGAGACAGATTTACCGGACCCCGACTCCCCCACCAGACACACAGTCTCGCCCGCAGCAATGTCCAAAGAGAGATTTTCGACCGCGACGGTCTCACCCATACGCGTCCGGAATGTCACGCGAAGATTGTCGAACCGGACAAGAGGAGGGTGAGACATACGTCGGACCCGCTACCGCCCGGCAGGCAAAAAAGTTGTCACGCCCACCGCTGCTGCGCGAGCCAGATCGGCATCGAGAGACATCGGAATGTACTCTCCCCTCCGCCAGAGCTGCGCCAGATCGTCATAGTGCCGCGACAGGAAATGTCCCGATTGCCCGGTCGAAATCACAAAAAGGCTGCTATCGGGATCGGAGAAGTCATAGACACCGCGATAGCCCGCGCCATGAACGTTGAGGAACGGATCCGCGCCCTTGCCGCTTGTGCGGCCTCTCAGCAACGTGTGGTCGCCGCCGGAAGTGGATTGCCGGATATTCACGAAATACCTCAGCACCGGTACCTCCCCCAGAACCGGATGATCATGGGTCGCCTGATGGGCATCGCCCCAACGCAGACTTTCCAGTGCCGAGCCGTAACGCTCGTTGATCCAGACCAAAGCATCGTCGAGGGCCAGCCGCGCGATGTCGGTACAGCTTTCCAGCGCGGTTGATTGCCTCACGTCACACCAAATCGCAGCGCCGTCGATATCGCGGTAGACACGTTCCAGAAAAACCGGGTCGGGTCGGGTAAATTCCTGGGCAAGTGGGCCTAGCTCATCCTGGACCAGACGGGTCTGGAGCGCGCGCAGCCAGGCGGCATAGATCAAGGGTTCTGGCAGATGCTCATTCATCTCGCCGTTCCACGCGGACAAAAGCTCAAGCGCTCGAAATCGCTGACGCTCCGGAGTGCCCTCCGGCGCCGCCTCACCTGTGTACCATAGGTCCCGGCCAATGAGCGGCAGAAGCGATCGCGCAGTGAAACTGACCGTATCAAGCTGCGCCTCGATGAAGCTGTCGCGGGTGTGGACCTCGCGCGCCTGCATCAGACGCCGCCAGCGCAGCACCCGCTGTGTGTCGCCCCAGCTGTAGCTCACGTGAAAGGGGAAAGGCCGGTCAACTATTTTGTTGTTGGTATTGCCGAGCAGACCACCTTCCGGTGTGACAAACCGGGGATTTGCCGCATAGGCGAGCTGACCAAGCCAACGGTTCTCTTCGATCCAGCCTCGGCTGGGCATACGGCCTAGTGTCTCGTGATCGGCATCGCGGTGGGGCATGGTTCCCACAGTTTGCAGCGCAATACCCGTCTGATCCGCCAAAGTCACATTCTGGCTCGGCGCCGCATAGAGCGCGCCGCTCGCCAACGCGTCTTCGATATTGCGCGCCCGCATCAACGCCAGCCCCGCGCTGTAGGACGTGTCTAATGCCGATAGACCTGTCCAGGCGAGTGAAACAACATGGCCATTCGGCGTGATCTCACCCAAGTTGTGCAGGCTTGGCGGCAGCACCGGCCCGTTTTCCGTCCAGCGCAGTGTCAGCGTCAAGGGAGGGGAATCCTTGATCCGGATGATCGAGCTTTCGGTACGAAACGGCGCCCAACCGTCTGGGGTGAGGTATTCCTCCATATTATCGGGATTGAGACGTTCTATATAGAGGTCCTGATCATCGAGATAGGAGGACGTGACACCCCAACCCAGCTCGTCGTTGCGTCCTGCTGTGACGACCGGTACGCCCGGGATCGTTGCACCGATGACCCCGCCCGACTGCAAATCCAGACGCGCCAGATACCAGGTGGACGGTGCCGAGAAGCCAAGATGCGGATCATTGGCGATCAACGTGCCGCCGGTGGCGGACCGTTTGGGCGCTGCGGCCCAGGCATTGGAGGCACCAGCGAAAGCCCGGGGTTTCAGCGGTGAGAACGGATCATCTGTTATGTCCGGCGATGTCGATCCGGCAAATCGCGCATCAGCATCGAAAAACGCGGCGTAATCGGGCAAAGCGGCAATTCCAGACCCCGGTGCGAGCGGCAGTATATCCTCCACCCGAGCCGGATCATCGAGCGCGAGGCGCGCGCGTGCGAGCAAAACTTCCTCTTCAAGATGTCCGCTGAGCTGAACGGCCATGAGTTTGATCACGGCCAGCGAATCCGCAGGTTGCCAGGGGGCAATCGCCTGCGAGAAAAGGAACATCTCTGGGGCACCTCGACCGAGGGCGCTCGCGTTGATCTCCTCCAGCCGCGCATTCACGCCCGCCGCATAAAAACGCAAGGCTCGCTGAGCATCCTCCGATTGCGCTGAAACCGAGGATTGCGCCAAGGAATAAATGCCCAGCCTGCGCATAAGCATATCAATTTCAACCGTGCGAAGCCCGAAGACCTCGGATAACCGGCCCTGCGCGGTTCGGCGCAGCATGATCATCTGCCAGAGCCGGTCCTGGGCATGGGTATAGCCCAGCGCAAAGAACGCGTCACTGTCATGCTCGCTGAAGATATGAGGCACATTGGCGTTGTCGCGCACAATTTCAACAGGACCAGAGAGACCCGGTATCCGCAGGGTCTGGTCGTAGTCCGGCAATGACCGGGACAGCAACACGTAGAGCAGGACAAGCGCAACGGAGCCCAGCAGGATCATCGACCCCGCAATGAAAACCAACCATTTGAATACTTGCGCCACAGATTCTCCGGCTTGGGTTGCACCGCTGTCTCGGTCTGACTATCCCAGCACCGAACACAACCGCAAGCAGCGCGAAGGACGAATTCACATGGCAAAACTGGCTTTTCTGGGATTGGGGGTCATGGGATATCCGATGGCGGGGCATCTTCAGGCCGCAGGACATGACGTCTGCGTCTACAACCGCACCGCCGCGAAGGCTGAAAAATGGGTCGCAGAGCATGGCGGGCGCTTTGCCCCGACCCCACGTGAGGCGGCAGAGGGCGCGCAATTCGTGCTGTCCTGCGTCGGCAATGACGACGATCTGCGCAGTGTGTGTCTGGGCGACGCGGGCGCGTTTTCCGGGATGAGCGCAGGCGCGGGCTTCATCGATCACACGACGGTCTCGGCGCGCGTCACCCGCGAGCTTTACGAGGCGGCTCAGGCGAAGGGGTTAGACTATGTGGATGCGCCCATCTCTGGCGGTCAGGCCGGGGCCGAGAATGCCCAGCTTTCCATCATGTGCGGCGGCGATGAGGCGGCCTACGCCCGCGCTGAGCCGATAATGTCGGTTTATGCCAAGCTTTGCCGTAAAATTGGGCCCTCAGGCGCGGGTCAAATGACGAAAATGTGCAACCAGATTGCCATCGCCGGATTGGTTCAGGGGCTCAGCGAAGCGCTGAATTTTGCCGAAAAAGCGGGCCTTGACGGGCGTGCGGTGATTGAGGTGATCAGCCAGGGCGCCGCAGGAAGCTGGCAGATGTCCAACCGCTACGAGACGATGCTCGACGACCATTTCGATCATGGCTTTGCCGTCGACTGGATGCGCAAGGACCTGGCGATCTGCCTGAACACAGCCGACGAAAACGGTGC
>JBCCNY010000088.1:0-9796 GCA_039025595.1 Pseudomonadota bacterium
GGACCGGTTTCGCCCCAGACCCGCGACGGCCTTATCGCCGCTTCTCCAGTTGCGGGCAAATATGAGACCACGCTTGATCGCAAGTCGGCCTTTGAAATGTTGGCCGCGCGCGCCGACACGGCCGCCAAAGATGCAGAAACCGCCGAAAAACAAGCAGACACGCAAGACGCGGCGGCGCGAGAATTCAATGCCGCCCGAAGATACACTGGCGCGAAAGTGTCCCGATCTTCGTCTCGCCCTTCAAGTGGTTCTGACAGCTTTGCCGGGGATATGGCCGAGGCCATGGCCAGCGTGGTTGTCAAAGAGCTTAAGGGAACCACTGGTCGCCGTCTCGTTCGGGGTATTTTGGGCGGGTTGTTTCGCGGGCGCTAGGCCTCATCATTCGATCTGTACCGGCGCGAGCTAGCGCGCAATCTGGCGGATATCTTCCAGGAGCGCTTCGGTCATCTCGACGGCGCGGCGGATGCGGGACTTGGAGAGTTCCTGCGTCTCCACCCGTATAAGAGCCTCTACCGCGAGGAAAAACGGCACATAAAGCCTCCGCTCTTTTTCCGTGAGATCAAAACCCTCGGCAAAGGCATCCAGACCCATGCGATCCACCCCCAGATACTTCTCTCCGGACGGTATCATACCGCGCCGGCCCATATGCATCAGAAACCGTGCCATATCTTTGTAGATCGGCATTTTTCGGCTCCCACCGCAATCAATCCCTGTGAGCGAAGGATAGGGACCGGCAATGATGTTATTGGGTTGAAAATCTCCATGTCCGATTGCCACTCGCCAGGGCTGGCCGTCGATCATGGAGGCCAGCCTATGCATCTCGTCGATAAGCGGGGCCTCCAGTTTACGGAGGCGCGCAATAACCTGTCCGCTCGCCGCCCGGGCCGCGCGGGTGGCCCATCCTTCGGCCGTGGCGTCGTGCTCGGTCTCGGAACAATCCGTGTATAGTCGTAACCACCGTGCGGCCGGTAACAGCCACCGCGCGCGCGTGTCGGGTTCCGTTCGGTAGAAATGTTGCAAGAGTGGCGTTCCCGGCACGTCAGCAACGGCGAGCACCCCGATATTGGGCGCACAAGCAAGCGGCTGGCAGATTGTAGCCTCGCCTTCGCTCATCAACGGCCAGATTCGTTGCAACTCTGCCCAATGCCTCTGACACGCCTCGTCCGCCCCATGATAAAGTCGAAAGACCGCCGGTTGTCCGGATAGCGCGCCGCGCAGAATAGTCTTCTTGCCTTCAGTATGCCGGATGACTTCAGAGAATTCGGCATTTTCTAAGACTGGCTGTTCCGCGCTGGCCTCCGCAAGAATGGCAATCGCAGTGTCGATGACCGCCGCGTCAGAAACCGAAGAAACAGAAAGTCGCAACATGGCGGCATGGTTGGGCAACGCTCACGCGGCGTCAACCGAATTGAACCTGCGACAGGGGGCCGTTATGGTCTGATGTGAAAAATGCCCAAGATGCGCACAGGGAGGATCGACATGAGCGAGGCAGAGATAGAGTCTATGACCTTTGAAGAGGCAATGTCGGCGCTCGAAAGCCTGGTCTTGCGTCTGGAACGCGGAGATGTGCCTCTTGAGGAGTCCATTGCGCTCTATGAACAGGGCGCGAAGCTTAAAAAACGTTGTGAAAACAAATTGAAAGAAGCTGAGGCTAAAGTTGCGACGATCACCCTGGACACCGAGGGGCAACCGAGCGGAACAACCCCTGTTGAGGAGCTTTGATGCTTCGTGAGGTGCTGTCGGCAGATACGGACGCCATTGCAAATCACCTGACAGCGCAGATCAGCGGCAGGTCTCCGCTGCATGCGGCCATGCGTTATGCGGTTGAGGGCGGAAAGCGTTTGCGCGGCGTGATGGTTTTGGAAACCGCTCGCCTTCATGATGTTGCGGCTGACCGAGCGCTTTGGCCTGCCGGGGCGATTGAGGCGATGCATGCCTACAGTCTCGTACATGACGATTTGCCCTGCATCGACAATGACGCCACTCGACGCGGGCGCCCGACAGTGCATGTCAAATGGGATGCGGCCATGGCGGTTCTGGTCGGGGATGCGTTGCAATCGCTGGCCTTTGAGATGGCGCTGCACCCGGCTGGCGCGCTGTCACCGGCCGCACGCGCGGAACTGGGATCGCGGCTGGCCCTAGCCGCCGGGGCTGGTGGCATGGTGGCTGGGCAGGCCATGGATATTGCAGCTGAGACAGCTCCGATCCCTTTGACGCTGGAGGAAATCACGACCCTTCAGGCAGGCAAGACGGGCGCCCTATTTGTCTGGTCCGCGACGAGCGGAGCTGTGATGGCAGAGGCTGATACAGCGCCATTTGAAGCCTACGCGAACGCCGTTGGATTGGCCTTTCAGATCCAGGACGATGTGATTGATGTGACGGGCGACAGTGCAGAGGTCGGCAAAGCCGTCGGGAAGGACGCCGCCGCGGGGAAAGCGACCTTCGTGTCGCTTCTCGGGCTGGAGGCTGCCCGTAGACGCGCCGACACGCTCGTTGATGAAGCCTGTGACGCGCTTGCAGGCTATGGCGCCCGCGCCGATAAGCTGATCGCGTTGGCACGTTACATCGTTGCGCGGAGCCACTAGTCCCGCATCACCCTGCACGGGTTGCTCAAGGAAACTTTTACCCAATGACCTCGTCTTCCACACCCTTGCTGGATACCGTGTCTGACCCGGCGGACCTCAAGGGCATGGACGTGACTGCTCTGATCCAATTGGCCGACGAGCTGCGCAAGGATATGATCACATCCGTTGCTCGTACCGGGGGGCATCTGGGCGCAGGGCTTGGGGTCGTGGAACTGACTGTGGCCCTGCACCATGTATTTGATGCCCCGCGCGACAAGATCGTCTGGGATGTGGGCCATCAGACCTATCCTCATAAAATTCTCACGGGACGGCGCGCTGCGATGTCAGGTCTGCGTCAGAAAGATGGGCTAAGCGGCTTCACCAGCCGGCGCGAGTCGCCTTACGATCCGTTTGGCGCGGGTCACAGCTCCACCTCGGTCAGCGCGGCCCTGGGGCTCGCTATGGCGCGTGACCTGCGCGAAAACGAGGAGGCGGTCATCGCGGTGATCGGCGACGGGGCAATGTCGGCGGGCATGGCTTTTGAAGCGCTCAACAATGCGGGCGCGATGGCCACGCGATTGATTGTTGTGCTCAACGACAATGATCTGTCGATCGCGGCCCCTGTGGGCGCACTGTCTCAACATTTACGCGCCTTGCGATCAGGCGCTGCGCCGAGTTTCTTTGCCGCTCTGGGGGTGCGGTATTCCGGGCCAGTCGATGGCCACGATATGGATCAATTGATCCACGCTTTGACAGCAGCACAGCAGAGCGAAGAAGGTCCCGTTCTGGTGCATGTGACAACGACGAAAGGCAAGGGGCACCCGCCCTCCGAAACCCGGCCCGATGGTGGTCATGCAACAGGCGTTTTTGATCCCAAGACCGGGGCCCCATTAGGAGCAAAATCAAATTCTGTCAGCTTTTCCAATGTGTTTTCGTCCACTCTGACCTCTCTGGCTGACGAGGATCCAACGATTTGCGCGGTCTCTGCGGCTATGACCGATGGCACGGGCCTCACGTTGTTTGAAACGAGCCATCCTGAAAGATGTTTCGATGTCGGTATTGCCGAACAACATGCGGTCACCTTTGCTGCGGGTCTGGCCGCGGGTGGACTACGCCCTTTTTGTGTCTTGTATTCCACGTTTTTGCAGCGTGGGTATGATCAGGTGGTCCATGATGTGGCGGTCCAGGGTTTGCCAGTGCGCTTTGCCATCGACCGCGCGGGTTTGGTGGGGGCTGATGGCGCCACCCATGCTGGGAGCTACGATGTTGCGTTTCTAAGCAATCTGCCGGGGTTCACAATTATGGCCGCAGCGGACGAAGCGGAACTCGTTCACATGGTCGCAACAGCCGCTGCACACGACACGGGACCTATCGCGTTTCGCTATCCCAGAGGCTCGGGGCCCGGTGCAACGCTG
This sequence comes from Pseudomonadota bacterium, assembly GCA_039025595.1. Taxonomy (GTDB): domain Bacteria; phylum Pseudomonadota; class Alphaproteobacteria; order Rhodobacterales; family Rhodobacteraceae; genus Roseovarius. Next base: position 3,980 of record JBCCNY010000088.1, read on the forward strand.
CCGGAATATGGTCACAAACTAGAGATCGGGCGTGGGCGTCTCATCCGAGAGGGAGAAACGGTCGCGATCCTATCTCTGGGAACACGCCTTTCAGAAGCAATCCGTGCCGCCGACATGTTGGAAAGTAGGGGCATTCGACCGACAATCGCAGATGCGCGTTTTGCAAAACCCCTTGACCATGCGCTGCTTGATACGCTTGCTCGCGATCACGTTCTTCTGGTGACGATCGAGGAGGGCGCCTTTGGCGGTTTTGGCGCACATGTGCTCGCCTATCTCAACGAAAGTGGTGCTCTGGCAAAGAAACTTCGTGTCGAGACAATGACGCTGCCCGACAGGTTTATCTCGCATGCGCAACCAGATGAAATGTATGAGCAAGCTGGTTTAGACGCCGAGAACATCGCTAAAACGATCAACGTGTTGCTGAGCGATTAGAACTGAGCTCAAAGGGTGCTTACTCTTCTCCGACTATTGCCGGCGCCGACACTCCGCCGGAGAGGGCGACGGCAAAGTTATTCGTTGCGTCCTGCAGAGCGCCCACACCAGATATGCCAAGGTATGTGACAGCCGCGCTCAACACCACATAATCCACTGTGATCGCACCGCTTTCGTCGCGTATGAACCGCGAAAAAAAAGAATTTTTGATCGATTTAATTGACATACCGTACTCTTTCCGTTTTCGGCTACACGCGTTCACTCGTACAAGCCGTTGCACTCACTACATATTTTTCGATGCTACCGGTCTGTGGTTGCAGCACCGCCGACTTCGGTTCCTGCCGTGGCGTTTCGAATACTGTCGGCTAAACCAAATGTACCATCGCTGGCTGTCACCACGGCCAAACACCCCAAGCAAATCACGCCAAACGTCAGCACGATCCAATCGGCGCTAATGGCGCCTGACTCATCTTTAATGAAGGAAGCTATACCTTCTTGCATCTTTTACTTGTCCTCCTGACACGGCTCCAGCCCAAGCAGCGCTCAAAAAGATCTCTTTGGACGATTAACAACTCTATTTCGCCACAATCGTTTCGAATTAAGGCAAATTTGTGGCAAATTGCACCGTTCGGTGGGTTTTCGCCGAATATAGGAGCTTGGAACTGGGTGTCGTTATCTTGCAGGCATCAATCCTGAATCCAACGTAAAACTGTCCGTTTTGGTGAAACGTGACATGCGGTGGGCTAGAGTAATTCGAATGAAAAATCCGTGATTCGTTTGTGACAGCGGCTTGCATCGGGCGATCTAATTCCCAGTTTAACACTCACTCCAACCCCTGAAACTTTGTCCAAAAAGGAGCGTAGGATGAAACGTCGGGATTTCATTTTCGGGGGGGCTGCAGCCTCACTGTGTGCGGGCCCTGCCATCGGTTTAGAAACCAGCGCGGGTCGACTTGTCATCAATCAGGTTGTTGCCGGTCTCAATACCCCCTGGGCTTTTCAGTTTCTCCCAGATGGCTCGATTGTGATCACGGAACGCGATGGCGCGCTCAGGATCTGGACAACGGCGGGTTTAGCGGACGTGTCCGGCGTGGGCGACGTTGTCGCGAGAGGGCAGGGTGGATTGTTGGATGTTCTGGTGCCGCGTGATTTTGCACGCACGCGACATCTTTTCTTTACTTACTCGAAACGTCAGAATTTGGGTTCGGGCACAGCGGTGGCTCGGGCACGGCTCTCTAGCGATGGTTCCCGATTAGAGACTTGGGAAGATATTTTCGAAATTCGCCGTGGGTCGTCGGGCGGACGGCACTTCGGCTCACGTCTGGTTGAGGCGCAGGACGGCACGCTTTTCGTAACAATCGGCGATCGTGGTGATCGACGCTCCGCGCAAGATCGCGCGAACGAGAATGGCACCGTGCTTCGCATCACAAAAACGGGCGCCGTTCCGGCAGATAATCCATTCACCAAAACCTCCGGCGTGCAGCCAGCGATCTGGTCCTGGGGGCATCGCAATGCGCAGGGCGCAGCGCTCGATACCGAGGGCAATCTATGGGTGATTGAGCATGGGGCGAAGGGCGGCGACGAGCTCAACCGCGTGCGCAAGGGCGCCAATTATGGCTGGCCGGTAATTTCCTACGGACGGCATTATACCGGTTTGAAGATTGGGGAAGGTACCGAAAAAGAAGGCCTAGAGCAGCCGGTTTACTACTGGGATCCCTCTATCGCGCCATCCGGCCTTTTGTTTTACTCCGGCTCGATGTTTCCCGATTGGGCCGGTTCGGCTTTCTCGGGATCGCTGAAAATGGACTATATCGCTCGTCTGTCTGGCGGACCGTTCCGGGAGGTCGAGCAAATCCGCATCCCCGGCGCAAGCCGTTTTCGTGACATCCGGCAAGGGCCAGATGGGTCGATCTGGGTTCTCTCCGTCGGGGACGGCGCACTCTATCGGTTATCTTCGTAATCTGGTTTATTCTGAAGCAAACGGAAAATCAGAATTTTCCGAAACGGAATCTTTCTAAAATTCCGGCTTCACACGGTGAGCCGGGTCGCTTGACTTCCGCGCTCTCGGTAAGGCGTCGTGTTGTAATGCGCGCGATAGCATTTCGAAAAGTGTGAAGGAGAGGCGAACCCACAGGCAAGGGCGACGTTGATTACAGTCATGTCTGTTTGCATAAGCAGATTGCGCGCTTTCTGCAGTCGCAATTCCATATAGTATCGCTTGGGTGACCGGTTCAGGTACCGTCTGAAGAGCCTCTCCAACTGGCGGGTCGACATGCCGACCTCTTTGGCAAGCAGAGACGGGCTGATCGGCTCTTCGATATTGTTCTCCATCATCTGGATCACCTGACTCAGCTTCGGATGTCGCACACCGATCCGGGTCGGCACCGATAACCGCTGGGTATCCTGATCCGTGCGGATCGCACTATAGATCAGTTGGTCCGCCACCTCGTTTGCAAGTTGTTCGCCGTGATCGGTCGCGATGATCTTAAGCATCAGATCAATGGACGACGTACCGCCGGCGGTCGTCATGCGGTTTCCATCGATCACGAAAACCGATTTCGTCAGTTCTACATCGTCGAATTCCTCGACAAAACTGTCATGGTTTTCCCAATGAATCGTTGCCCGTTTGCCATCCAGTAACCCGGCTTTCGCCACGGTGTATGCTGCCGTGCAAAGCCCGCCGACTGTCAGCCCGCGCCGCGCCTCGCGCCGAAGCCAGTTGAGCACCTTGCGCGTTGTTGCCGCCTGCACATAAATGCCGCCGCAGAGCATCACGACATCATCGCGCCGCAATTCGTCAAGCCCCATATCCAGCCTAAACTCGGCGCCAGCCGAACAGGAAACCGTTTCGCCGCCTTCCCCCGCCAAAACCCAATCATACAGAGTTTCCCCAGCCATCCGGTTGGCGATCCGCAAGCTTTCGACGGCGGCTGCGAAACACAGCAACGTGAAATTGTCCAACAGTACGAAAACAAATCGGCGCGCGGCTTTTGATGACCGAGGCGTTGGGCCAGGCTGACCAGTGCCAGCAAGAGGTTTGTCTGCGTTTGCGCGCATTGTCGTGCCTCGCGCCTACCTGACCAAAGGGTGACTTCGCTGAGTTGTGCTAAAATGAAGCAACTCGATCTGGCGAGCAATGGGAATCTAACACAGGCTTGAATTCATCTCGCCGGTTTCCTCTTTGGCTTCGACGTATTTTTCGGTGCCGGGCGGGCGAGCTTCGACGAAACTGTGTGATGCCGCGATGAACACGTCTCGACCCGGCGCGCGCAATTGCTTATAGAAACGCGCGCATCCTTGCATATGGGAGAGGATCAATGAGTGAATGGACAAAAACAGACTGGCGGTCACGGCCGCGGGTGCAGATGCCCGATTACGTTGATGCAAAAGCGCTGCATGCCGTCGAAGCCCGTCTGGCAAAGTACCCTCCACTTGTTTTTGCCGGTGAAGCCCGGCGGCTTAAAGATCAGCTTGGTGCGGCTTCTCGCGGCGAGGCGTTTTTGCTCCAGGGTGGGGATTGCGCGGAGGCGTTTGATCAGTTCTCCGCAGATGGCATTCGCGATACGTTCAAGGTCATGCTGCAAATGGCCATGGTTCTGACCTATGGCGCGAAGGTTCCCGTGATCAAAGTGGGCCGAATCGCGGGTCAGTTTGCCAAACCGCGCTCAGCCCCGATAGAAATCGTGGATGGGGTCGAATTGCCCAGCTATCGCGGGGACATTATCAATGAGCTGGATTTCACTCCAGAATCGCGCATCCCGGATCCCGCGAAAATGCTGCAAGCCTATACCCAGGCTGCGGCCACTTTGAATTTGCTACGTGCCTTCTCAACCGGAGGGTACGCAGATGTTCACCAGGTGCATGCCTGGACGCTTGGCTTTACGGAAAGTGAAAAGGCCGAACAGTACCGTGAAATGGCCGGTCGTATCAGCGACACCTTGGATTTCATGCAGGCGGCGGGCGTCACGGGCAACCAGGCACCGACCTTGCGAAGTGTTGATTTCTACACGTCGCATGAGAGTTTGCTGCTCGAATACGAAGAGGCACTGACACGGATTGATTCGACCTCTGGCAATTGGCTGGCAGGCTCCGGTCACATGCTTTGGATCGGTGACAGGACCCGGCAGCCTGACGGTGCGCATGTGGCGTTCCTTCGCGGGGTGCTGAACCCGATTGGGCTTAAAAGTGGACCCAGCCTCGAGGCTGATGATCTCAAGCGGCTCGTTGAACTGCTCAACCCGGAAAACGAAGCCGGTCGGCTCACGCTGATTGCACGTTTTGGGGCTGGCAAGGTGGGCGAGTATCTGCCGCGCCTCGTCCAGGCGGTGCGCGAAGCAGGCGCGCAGGTGACTTGGGTCTGCGATCCGATGCATGGCAACACGATCAAGTCCAATACCGGATACAAGACCCGCCAATTCCATTCTGTCTTGGCAGAGGTGCGCGAGTTCTTTTCTGTCCATCAAAGCGAAGGCACCGTTCCGGGTGGAGTTCACTTTGAGATGACGGGTCAGGATGTGACCGAATGTACCGGCGGCGTACGTGCTGTAACCGAAGAAGACCTCTCGGCGCGGTATCACACGGCTTGCGATCCGAGGCTCAATGCCAGCCAATCGCTGGAACTGGCATTTCTGGTGGCAGAAGAACTATCGGCACTGCGCGAGAAAGGTGCCGCGCAAAAGGCGAGCTGATTCCATCGGGAGACGCAATGAACCCGGCCCTTCAAGAGTGGGCCGGGTCGAACTTCGAGCGAACTAAGAGGTAAGCGGCTCGGCGACGTTTAGTCGTTGCGAACAAGACGAAGATAGGGCCGTTCGCTCGTGTGCCGTTGTGTCTGCACCTCAGCAGCGTCAGGCTTGCGTTTTTCCGACGCTTGTACAGCCGGTGGTTTGTTGAACTGCGAGGATGCCTTTGACGTGGCTTTCCCATCGTCCACCTTGAGATCCAGCGGCGTGATCCGGCAATCGGTAATCTCAAATCGACGCGGTGCCTGACCAATTGCACCATGGGTGACCAAACAGCCCAAGGCACGAGAGATGTCGCCCAAATCGCTTCGCAGTGGCAAAATAATAAGAGCGCCGCTCAGCGCCGTGCGGCGGACACTGCCGGGCGCATAGAGGTTTATCCTGATCCGAGCAGGTTGCTCGAACAGATTGACCATCGCGTCTGACAACCGGTCGCGATGTGACGGATCGATGAGCGACGATAAAGGCATGCCGCGCACTTCCATACCCATGAGATCTGACAAATGCGTTCCGGCCACGCGAAGGCGCGCCAAACCGGGCGTGACTTTCTCGGCGATAAAGGCATGACTGAGCAGGTTCTCTATGCCGCGTGGATCGATCGTGCTCCGAAGAGGAACATCTCCCCCACGCCGCATACCTTCCCA
>JBCCNY010000089.1:0-9730 GCA_039025595.1 Pseudomonadota bacterium
CTGACCCGATAAAAAGGCACCACTACACGTGCCCTGCCCGCCGATATGAGTCGCCTCTCCCGCGAAGAATAGCCGTTCATCCACCGGTCGCGCCAAGGCCTCGCGCTGATGCGCCTGACCAGGTTTGGCGCAGGCCCAACTTCCGCGCGTCCATGGCTCGGACTGCCAGGCGGTCGGGATCGAACGCACAAGATGTTTGCGGATATGATTGCCGAAAATGTCCGCCACGCGGTCCATGGCATATGAGGTACACGCCGCAGACCCTTGTTTTTCAAGCCAGTTCCCCTGCCGCCCGCCATAAAACACCATGGCCAGGTTCAGACCCATCGGACAGGCATTGACCTTGGCAAAGTCACCTGAGTCGTTCCAAGTGCTGTAGTAGCCTCGTCCCTCGGCTCCAAAGACATCGCGGTCGAAATAGAGGCCGACCTTATTCTCTGCGCCCATGGGCAGGCCGTCGATCGCCTGCGCCTTCCACATTGGCAGATCGGGGGCGAAACGTATGTCACCAGAGGCCAAGATACCGGTCGAAACGGTGCTGAGGACGGCGCGCCCGGTCACAGTGCCTTTGGGCGTCTCGACGCGCACATGGCGACCAGACCAATCGATCCGTGTGACCGGTGCGTTCAGCATGACCTGCACATCCGAGCCCCAATCGGCCACCAGATTGCCGTAGCCGCGCAAAACAGGATAGCCCAGCCCACCGACAGAGCTTTCATTATCGAATGTCGAAATACCGTCCGCATCCAGACCCCAGGAGGTCGAGATGCCGCCCAGAAACGGCGGGGCGAATTCATGCTCGATATCGATCACATCGCTCAACGCAGTATCAGTGTCCGCTTTCGCCGCCTGCGAGCAAGTCGCATAAGTCTGCGCGTAAAAATCGAGACATCGTGCCGTCTGATCCGAGGTCAGCAAGGCGCCATTGCGATGAAATCGCACGTTTTTGGTTCGGAACGCGTCCTCATATTCCTTGCCGAGCGCGATACCCATACGATCCGCGATCGGGGTGAAGGGATTATCCGCACCCCCCACCAGCCAGGAACAGCCGAGATCAAACCAGACATTCGGCGCGATTTCCTCCGAATAGGCGCGCCCGCCGATGCGGTGGGCCCCTTCCAGCAGGGTATAGGTCAGGCCCCGCGCTGCCAGCGTCTTGGCTGCGGACAGTCCCGCCGCGCCCGCGCCGATGATAACGACGTCCGTTGTTTCAGACATGCAAGCCCCTTGACCTTGACGCTTCCGACAGACTAATCCGCGATCCACATGACTGACAATCCCATGCCTCCTTGGGTGGCCAATCTGGCGCGATCACCCGGCATACGTGCCCGTTTTGGGCGCCGCGCAAGGCATCCCGCGCGGCGCTTGCGAGCAACGTCAAAGCGCGTGATCGACCTCAGCCGCGGCAGGTCCGGACAGCAAGATCTCTGTCACATCCTCTGCGAAGCGTCGGCGCACGCCGGCAACCAGCACTGTATCCGTATGCGCGGGATCTCGTTGTGCAGAAGGCATGCCGTGGCGAAGGAGTGCTTTGGCACAGCCTGCCCAATCGCCATCTGGCACGGGTTGGTTCAGCGACGCCCAGCTCAGCGTACCGCAGGCATTGTCGCCAAACCCATGCTCTTCCGTCCATTCAGCACCGCAAGTCAGCAAGGTCTCGACCAGCGCCGCATCACCCCGAAAAACGGCATGATTCAGCACCGTCGCATGCCAATCTCCCCCGCGAATATCGAGAGGCCAGCCGAGCTCTGCCATCAGGCGCACGGCCTCGGTGCATCCGGCTGCGGCCAGTTCAGGAAACATGCGCAATTGGGCCTCATCCAACGCGGCGGGAAGGTCCGGGTGGAGCGATTTCAAGCGTCGCGCCTCATCGCTGTCTCCCCGCGCGCAAGCGGCTAGAAACAGCTCTGGATCTCTGGGCTTACCGGCCGCACTCGCCTGCTGCAGCAGGCGCGCCACATCGGGCAAGCCATAACGCAGGGCCAGGGTGAACGCATCCACACCGTCTTTGCTTTTAGCCCTCGGGTCACCGCCTGCTTTCAAAATAGCCTCTATATGCGCCAGCGACCGGCGGCGACGGATGGCCCATATCAAAAGCGGACCCATATCAGGTTCATCAATACTTTCTGTCCGAGACAGCAGCAGTTCGAATATTTTGAGATGATCGTAATCGAGCGCACGATAAAGCGCGTTCGTGCCCGATATCGTTGCGCCAGCCTGAAGCAGCAGGTCGACGAGGTCCGGGTCATCGTGCTCAAGCGCGTGGTAGAGAGCTTCACCGTCGTTCGGATCCGCGCCCGCATCCAGAAGCAGTCGAGTGAGACGCGTATCGTGATTCACGCCCGCTGCGCCGTAGAGCGCGGATACAAGATGCTCTTGCGATGGCTGCTCCAGAGAGGCAGGTGGCCAGCGGCTCCCGACGGACTGATTTGGATCGGCGCCGGCCTGAAGCAGGAGCGACACCACCTCGTGAATCGCATCGCGATATTCTGGTAGCCGAATAAGGCCCGAATGTGTCGCAGCCACAAGGGGCGGCATACGCAATGGCCCCCCTTTTTTTTCAGCCCAGCCGGGGTCCAGTTCTAGCTGCTGCCTGACGATCGATACATCGCCGGACGCGCAACCGATCCAGGGATCAAGCGGTCCGTGCTCTGCCAAAAGCGAGAGGTAACGCGCTGCCCGCTCTGGTCGTGAGCGGTTCATATCGCCCGCCAGATCGCCGGCATAAGCAAATCGCGCGAAATCTGCCGTCAACTCGGCCGGGTCGGCACGTCTGGCGCGCGCCATATCGACGAAATCGCTCAGCGCGGCCCAGGACGCAAAGCCGTATTCACGCGCGAGACAGGATTGAGCGTCGTTCAACCGTAACTGCGCCAGCCACTCGGTGTTTTGTCCCGCTGCCGCAGGCAGCGATGTCTGGAAACGTGTGATCGCCTCAGGCGCACCTTGCCTGAGAGCTGCCAATAGCTCTTTGGCCTGGCGTTTGAGTTGATCGATATCGGGTTGGTTGGGGAGCGATTTCATCAGAACCTCCGTGCTGCATGTGCCGATGACCCGCAATCCGGCTGCACAAAGGTGTGAAAACGTCTCTTCGCTTTCGGCAAGTGGGCTCTGCCCTTCCCGCGGGTCCAGGTGCGGCTTGCTCCGCCTTTTGCACGCTAGAAGCCAGAGCCGTTCTTGTCAAACCACTGCACTTGAAAGCCTGGAATTGGGAAACCTGTTTACTGACCGACGCTGTTGAATTGCGTCTCTAGTCCCTCGAAGGCACCAGCGCCAGAAGCAGGAGGCAAATGATCATGCAGAACGCGATCAAGTCAACTCTTAGAGAAGAGCACAACACCTGCTCCAGAACCCATACAGTTTAGTGAAGGTAGCCGCGCGATTTCCCGGCATAATGGAAGGCACGTGGCCTTGCACTTCTCCGCTTCGACAGATCGAAGTTCCGACGCGGTCGCGGTGTTGGGTCAACGGGCAGGTCGCGACGCGAAGACTGAAACACCAGCAAAGTGTCTTCGCATTTTGCGGTAATGTGGGTGCGTCCATCAGGTGCCTTCGCCGCGGGGTTGCACAAACGGTTGAGCCTGCGGGATCTGAGGGCTTTCTCGCGCCCTTCGCGGGCCATCTTCAGAAAATTTGGCAAGACTTGCATCCTATTTTACGGGAAAAACACCAACCCATTCACAGAACACACACAAACAGGCTTTCCAGATTAACCACAAATGAGGCGCGTTTTCGTCAGCTTTGGGAACTTTTTTGGCCGTCACATTGCTCAATGACAAAGGAAATAAGCCGTCATGCGCTTGGATGCGCAAGCCTGTTCAGGCAGCACCTTCTGTCGGTGCGCGTATGATTTTCTGGCAAAAAGCGAAAGCTATCGCGTCACTCTCTTGCGGGTAGCGGGTTCGGACAGCACCTGAATTGCAGCGCTGAGAGACTGCCCCAATTCTGCGCAAATCTTCGATGTCTATTCTGCCGCGAGTTGCGCCATCACCTCGTCCGAGGCCTCAAAATTTGTCGTCACATTCTGGATATCATCGTCGTCTTCCAGAGCCTCGATCAGACGCATCAGCTTTTGCATGCCATCGAGATCAAGCTCTGTCGTTGTGGTGGGTCGCCAGGCCAGTTTGGTGGATTCAGATTCGCCCAATTCCGCTTCCAGAGCGTTGGAGACATCGTTCAGATCGGTATCTGCACACCAGATCAGGTGGCCATCTTCGCCACTCTCCACATCCTCGGCACCGGCCTCGATCGCGGCCATCAACACGGTGTCCGCATCGCCGACCTCAACCGGGTAGCTCACCGCGCCCTTGCGCTCAAACATGAAGCCCACGCTGCCCGTTTCACCCAGATTGCCACCCGCTTTGGTAAAGGTCGAGCGCACGGTTGAGGCGGTGCGATTGCGGTTATCGGTCATCGCCTCGACGATAACGGCCACACCACCTGGCCCATAGCCTTCATAGCGGATCTCTTCGTAATCATCGCCCTCGCCGCCCGCGGCCTTTTTGATTGCCCGTTCGATATTGTCTTTGGGCATCGACTGCCCTTTGGCTTCTTTTACAGCGAGACGCAGGCGCGGGTTCTTTTCGGGATCAGGGTCTCCCATCTTGGCGGCGACAGTTATCTCTTTGGATAGCTTGGAGAACAGCTTCGCCCGAACGGCGTCCTGCCGACCTTTGCGGTGCTGAATATTCGCCCATTTGGAATGGCCTGCCATGGCACCCTCCGATCCGTCTCGAATTGCTTGGGCGCGTGTATAAGTCAGCCGTGCGCTAGCGGCAATGGCGCGCCACCTCGCGCTCGCGCAGTCCGGTTTCAACCAGCATGCACCGGTCCCGCGCCTCGTAGTAATAGCCCCTTGCGTACCACATGACCGCCTCATCCATATCCCCATCAGAGACCAGCCACGCGCCGCGAAGGTATTTCACCGCGTAGGTCAAGTTCGTCTCGGCATCCAGCAGATCCTGAGGCTGGCCGCGAAAGCCCATGCCACGCGCTGTTTCGGGCAAGATTTGCATCATGCCGTAATAGGGCCCGTTCCGAGCGCGCGGACGATAATCGCTTTCCCGCTGGATGACCTTATGCACAAGCGGGCGCGGCACATCATAGAGATCGGCATATTCATTCACGAGCGCGCGGATCTCTGGCGTCTCACCGGGGAAAAGCAACGGTTGTGGCTCAGTCTCGCGGCTGCCACAGGCCGCCAGCAGACCGACAAACAAAAGCGAGACGACGAGCGCGCGTATCATGACCAACCCAAGCGGAGGAAAAGAGACCTGCAAAGCAATATCATAAGGGCCAGATCAAAGGAATGAGCAGGCTGGACAGAAGCCCGATCGACAGGTTGAGCGGGATGCCCACTTTCATGAAATCGGTAAAGCGGTATCCGCCGGGGCCATAGACCAGCGTGTTTGTCTGATAGCCAATGGGCGTGGCAAAGCTCGCCGAGGCCGCCACCATCACCGCCACGACAAGCGGCCGGGGGTCAAATCCCAGCGAGCTAGCCAAGCCGATGGCGATCGGCGTCACCACCACGGCCACAGCATTGTTACTAACAAGCTCGGTCAGCACGGAAGTGAGCAAGTATATGATCCAGATCACCAAAACGGGCGGCAGTCCGACGAGGATCGGAGAGACCGCGCCCACGATCATCTCTACCGCGCCCGAGGCCTGCAAAGCCGCACCCACTGCAAGCATTGCAAAGATTAACGCTAACAGACGTCCTTCGACAAAGGCGAAGGCTTCATCCGGGTCGATGCACCTCGCCAACAGAACAATGGCAAGGGCCACCACCGTCAGCGGCAGGATGGGTGCTGCGCCCAAGGCGGCGAGAATTACAATTCCGGCCAGCGCGGCCAGAGCGACGGGCGCATGGCCACGCCTGTAGGCGCGTTCGGTCGGCTTGGTGACATCGACCAGATCCATCTCAAGCGCGAGTCGTCTAATATCCTCAGGCGCCCCCTCAAGCAGCAGCGTGTCACCCACTCGGACGACCAGTTCGTCAAGCTGCCGCCCGATATTCTGGTTTCGGCGATGCACAGCGAGGGGGTATACGCCGAAACGACGGCGCAGCCGGAGCGAGCCGAGCGAGCGCCCGACCATCTTACACCCCGGCGTGATCAGCACCTCGACTGTATTTGTCTCAACAGCCGAGACCTGATCCACGCGTTTGAGGCTCTTGTCCCGCTGAAGGCTCAGCAATTCTGTCATCTGGGTCCGCAGAACCACGCGGTCACCGACCTCAAGCTCGACCCCCTTCAGGTTCCGCCGCAGCGACAGGTCTCCCCGGATGACATCAATCAAACGCACCCCTTCACGCTTGAACAATTGGACGCCAGTGACTTCCCGGCCCACAAGGTTACTATCCGGCGGGACAACGGCCTCGGTAAAGAACTTCATCTTGGAGCGGTCAGAAAGCATGTCTGCCATACTTTCGCGGTCCGGCAGGAGACGCGGGGCAACAAAATACATATAGATCGCGCCCCAGACCACCAGACAAATTGCGAGCGGCGTGACCTCGAAAATCGTGAACGGCGTCAGGCCTTGGGTCCGAGCAACCCCATCCACAAGAAGATTGGTGGATGTCCCGATCAGGGTCAGAGTTCCCCCGAGGATCGCGGCATAGCTGAGCGGGATCAAAAGCCGCGAGGCCGTCACGCCCAGCGTGCGCGCCAATTGCACGAAAACAGGTATCATCACGACAACAACGGGCGTGTTATTCATAAAAGCCGACCCGATCACGACAAAGGCCAACATAAGACCAATGGCGCGTTTTGGGTTCACCTGCGCTTGTTGGTCGGCAAGCGTGGTGAATGCATCCAGGGCGCCCGTGCGAACCAGAGCCCCCATGATGATAAACATGCCCGCGATGGTCCAGGGCGCAGGATTGGCAAGAACTTGCAAACCGGCTTCATAGGGCAGCACGCCCAGTGCCAGTAAAACCGCCACACCCGCAATCGCCACCACCTCTGTGGCATAGACCTCACGGATAAAGAGCACGAACATGACCGCGACGACAGCAAGAGCCGCGAAGGCCTGCGTGGCTTGGGACAGCTCTATCAGAGGCATGTGTAGGGGAAATTCCGTTCCGTCATGCGCTACACTGTTGCTCGGTCGTACTGGTATGGCAAGACACGCAAATTCTCAGGCTGTGACCGATTTGAGCCTGCGTCGCGGCTGGACCAGAACAACGCCGACACACATCAGAGCGAAAGCAGCCCAGAACATGCCGCCATAGCTTTCCCCCAAAAGCAGCATTGACCACAGGACGCCGAAACCTGTCACCAGATAAGCCGATTGCGAGGCAAATGTCGGACCTGCGCGCCGGTTGAGCCAGACATAGCTGGCATAGGTTGTCCCATGAACAATCGAACTGGCCAGGATCGCCAATTCGGGCGCGCCCCATGGCGGTAGAGGGGAGATGAACTGGCCTGTGAATATTGCAACCGGAAAACTGGCCAGGCTGGCCACAATGGAGGCGCCAGCGAGAAGCCGGATCGGTCCCATCTGAGACAGATCCGCGGTGGAGACAAAATTGCTTTCACTCGCATATCCGAGCGGCGCCAACAGCGCCAGACCGATCACGAGAAGCGACACACCGCCAGGCACCGTAGGTCCTGAAAGGCTGGCTTGCGGGCCGAACAGGATGACGATCCCCAGCATACCGCAAACCAGCCCGATCATCCGTCGAACCGCGAACCGGTCTGTGCCAAGGCCAAGCGCAATCAGAAACGTAAAGAGCGGGGCGCTGGATATCACGATCGACAGCACGCCGCCCGAAAGATACGGGGCCGCAGCGTAATAGGCGGTGTCAGGCAGCAGCGCACCGAGCAGTGCGACGATCGCATAGGTGCGCAGGCTCTTTGCGTCGAGCGGCAGGCGCTTGCCACGGGCATAGGTGAGCGCAGTCAACATAACGGCGACGATGGTCACCTGCCAGAAAATCAGACCTGCCGGTTGATAGCCGGTGCTGACCGAAATCACGGTCAGCGGGATGCAGATCCCCCAGCCTGCCCCCAGCAAGAGAAGCATCGCGAAAAGACCCAGTTTTTCACCTTTTGTCTCAGCCATGCGCTGCATCTGGACCCGAGGGCGGCAACCGCCCGCCTTCGCGCACCATTTCAACCCGCAACGCGGCACCTGTCTTGTCATCCGTCTCGATAAAGAGGCCGCACAAAGTGGCCTCCCCCATAGCGGGCGTGAACCGCTCTTTGGCCATGCCGGTGACGAAACGGCGCATCGGTTCTGCCTTTTCCATTCCGATCACGCTGAGATAATCGCCGCACATGCCCGCATCGCTTTGGAAAGCCGTACCACCGGGTAAGATCTGACAATCAGCGGTCGGGACATGGGTATGCGTTCCAACAACCACGCTGGCGCGTCCGTCGCAGAAATGCCCCATCCCCATTTTCTCGGACGTCGCCTCACAATGGATATCGACCAGAGCGGCCTGCACGGCGCCACCGCGTGGATGCGCCCGCAATACGGCGTCAATGGCAGAGAAGGGATCATCGAAAGGCCGCTTCATGAAGACCTGCCCCAGAACCTGCGCCACCAGGACCTTGCGCCCGCGTGCATCGGTGAATACACGGTGTCCCTTGCCCGGCACGTCCTTGGCGAAGTTGAGCGGGCGCAAAACACGCGGCTCTGTATCGATGAACTGCAGCATGTCGCGCTGATCAAATGCGTGATCGCCCAAGGTGAGGCAATCGGCGCCCGCTTCCAGCAGCGCCTTGGCATGGGCAGCGGTTAGCCCTGCCCCCCCGGACGCGTTCTCGGCATTGATGACAACAAAGTCCACTTTGAGGCTTTCTCGTATTCCGGCGAGACGGTCGATAATCGCCGCCCGGCCTGCCCGACCCATCACATCGCCTAGAAAGAGAAGTTTCATCCAGCGGACCTAGACCAGCCCAGCAGGTAGGGCAAGACACGGACCGCACACGCGCTAGGGTTCCGGGACACCCCGGCCACCGTCGCAGAAAACACTAGATACGCGCCGGTTCGTATCGCGCGGCATAGGAAACCGGGAAATTCACCGACCGGGCAATGAAACAGGTCTTGTGGATCTCGTGATGGATAGCATCCGCCATAACGAGATCGGTGTCCTGAGGGACCTCGATCACGGGACGCAGTGTCGCACTGATAAAGCGGCTCGCACCGCTCGGTTCGGTTTCGCCCAACCCTTCCGGCGTGTCGCAATAGGAGTGCACGGCAATCCCCGCCCGGCTAGCCAAATGCAGATACCAGAGCATATGGCAGGCCGACAGTGTGGCAATCAAGAGATCCTCGGGATTATGAAGATTGGGGTCGCCTCCCAGAAGCGGATCGTTGGAACAGGACACCACGGGCTTGCCGGGTGTTTCGATGTTCCATGTTCTTTCATATGCGCGATAACTCGACGTTCCGGTGCCGAGATTGCCGGTCCAGACCACGCGCGCGGTGTAGGGGTGATGAGTGACATCAACGGTCAAATTCGATCACCTCCATCTCTGTAATCACCAGATCGAGGGGCTGATCGGTCAGCTCGAGAGGAAGCTCGGACGCTTCTTGGGCGGCATAGGCAAACCCCACGGCGAGCGTCGGGCGCTGCGCGCGCAGCCGTTCCAACGTGCGATCGTAAAAACCTCCCCCATAGCCCAGACGCCCCCCCATTCGGTCGAAGGCCACCAGCGGCACGATCACGATTTCAGGGTCAAAAAAATCGTCCCGTTGCGGCACCTGCGCGCCAAACGGA
>JBCCNY010000090.1:0-9681 GCA_039025595.1 Pseudomonadota bacterium
ATTGCGATCAATGTGGTTCCGCTGCCAGCCAGCGTGCTCTTTCTGGGCGCAGGAATTGCCGGGCTGGGTTTGATGCGCCGCAGGCAAAAGAAAACGTGAGCCTCGCGGCGTTTCGAAGTGCTTTTAAAGATGGTCCGAGCCAGGCTTACAAGGCGTCGCGCCTGGCGGCGCTATAATCACCTCGATTCCTGAATTGCAGCATTTGCCTGCGCTGTGGCAAAACCTCGGCAACTTGGTTAACCAAGCAAGTCCACGGGTCGGAGCCTCGGCGCGTCTAGCGGGGTCTAGCTTGTGCCCGCCCCAGGCCGACCTTGGTCATCAAAGGTTACACAGAACCTGCGTAAACCTCTGCCTTCGCAGGTAATGATCTGTCTTGGTATTCGGATAAGAAGATCGGCATTGGCATCATTGGCTTGCCAAGGCCGGTCGAGCAAACGGCATCCGGCTTCCTTCCCGGCGTAACTCTGCGCCGGATCCACTTTTTTCATAAACAAGAAGTTCTGCACGAGCCGCTCGCTGTTGAGGAAAATCACGCCCTTGCTAACCACGCGATTTGCACTGTTTTTCGTCAAGATCGATTGGTTGTTTGACTCCGCCCAAACCCCGCAAACCAGCGTGTTACCATCGCGCTCGCGTAGATCGGCTGCTACGGAGATGCCGCCGCCGGACGAAAACGTGCCGCCCGTCAACATCGGTGTACTGCTCAATTGGGAGACCACAGACTGACCCGGAGGCACTGGCGCGCACGACGCCAGCGCGAGCGCTGCGGCAATTGTGATCAACTTGGATGTCGGCATTTTAATCAAGTCCATTCGTTTCGCGCCCCAGAACTCTGCCACAGATTGAAAACAAAAAATACCTAGGGCGATGAGCGTGGACTTTTTTAACCGGCATATGACCGGTCAAATCTTCACCCTGGACAATCTAAAATACTCTAATCGCGCCGCCAAATGCCCTTGAAACGCGGGTTACAATGCTCGCCTCTGCGACGGGTCTTGTAGAGCAAACACAGTGTGAAACAGTGTCGCGGAGAAGGCTGCAAAGCAGCTATCCAGCGCCCATAGGCTCAATCAGATCTGCGCCCGACGCACGATTGGAATTCACCCGTCGATCGACCCGATGGAACGCAAGTGCATCGTCGGGTGCCGCTCGCATCAATGTCGCTGCACCGTGGCCGGCCTCGCCAAGCCAGAGAGGCCATGTCTCTTCGGTCAGGATGACAGGCATTCGATGATGGATCTGTGACATGGTATGATTGGCGGCGCAGGTCACGATCGCGCAGGTGACGACAGATGTATCTCCCTTTTCCCAGACCTGCCAGACCCCGGCGAAGACCAGGGGCTCTTCGTCGACCCGACGGATGTACCACGGCAAGCGGGTGCCTTCGCTGTCCTTTGTCCATTCGAAAAATCCAGTGGCAGGGATCAGGCAACGCCGGGTGCGAGCAGCGCTTTTGAAGGCAGGTTTCTCGGCGATCGTTTCGGCGCGCGCATTGATTAAAAGCGGACCATCTGTCGGGGACTTGTACCAGTGAGGGAGAAAGCCCCATCGCATGGCCTTCAGGCGCCGCGCGTCGTTGTCGCTGGTAATCGCATGCACATTGTTTGTCGGGCAAATGTTGTAGTTGGGCAGGTCGGGCAGATCATTGGCCGGCGTCGCGGCAAAGAGCTGAGCCATCGCGTCTGTGGGCCGGGTCAGAGAAAACCGGCCGCACATATCAGCGAAGCACGCTGGAATACAGCAAGAGACCACAGGGCACGAGCGCCGCCTCGATCTGGGCCCAGAGCGCCCCGAACTGGATTGGATCCGTGCCGGTCTGGGCGGCGATCTCTGTCAGGCTGCGGCGCCCGTTTATCGCTGCCAGCACAGGGGCGGTTTCTCGGGGGAGCCGCAGCGGCTGGCTTTCCTGTCCGAAGTTCATTTGCGGGGCCTTGCCCTGGGCGATGGCTTGCGCGAGCGCCGGGGCTTGGACACCTTTGAGATGGGGTACCTGAGCGCGATTGCGTCCGGATGCAGACTCGCGCGCTTCGTCCGCGGCGATGGCGTAACCGGTATGGGTCCCGATCGTGCCGTTCAGTTTTTCGGCCAAGTCCATTGCCTCGATCGTGCTGAGGCCGTTTGGCGGTGTCGCAAAACGTTGCAGGTCGTATCGCGCGGGTAAGGTGAAACCGACAAGCGCCCAACCGGTCCTCTCTAACGTCTTGGCAAGCTCCAAAACCGTGTAAGCGCGATCTTGTGAATGCAGCAGCAAGTCATAGAAGCCGGCCTCGTTCGACTTGTGGTCATGCAGGTTGGGATTGCATTTCATGGGATGGCCCGAAGGCAGTTTCGCATAGATCGCGCGCGCCGTTTTCAGCCGTTCTTCCGGCGTCATACCATTGGTCAGCGCGCCGAAAGCGTCCTGCAGAGGATAGACACCGGATCGGCCATAGGGCGCGTAGACCATGAACCCCATCCCGCCGCTCGGCGCGAGCGCCTGCCGCAACGCTTTGAAACCCGCATCGGGATCGGGCAGGTGATGCAGCACACCGCAGCAATCGATATAGTCAAACGGTCCGTAGCTTGCCGCTTCCAGAAGTGAGCCGGTCACAAATGTGATGTTTTCCAATCCGCGCATCTTGGCGCGTTTTTCCGCGATCGTACGAGACGCTTTGGACAGGTCGATATACGTGGCCTCGTACGGCTTCTCATACTGTGTCAAAAGGGCCGTCAGTTGGATCAAGCCATCCCCGGTACCACCGCCTGCAACAAGGATGCGCAGGGGTGAGGACCAATCGCGCTTACCCTCAAACACGAAATGATCTATCTCTTGAGGCTGGGAGGGAGATCCAACGACAAGGCGTTTTTTCTCGTCTCTTGGATCTCTTTCCGGGTAGGGAAAGGCCTCATACTGATCGCGCACCTTGCTCATGGGCGACTTTAGGCAAGGTTCGTGCCCGCTTGTAAAGCTCTTCGACCGTCTCAGTCGATGAGAATTTCTATGCGTTCATCGGTAACAGGCGTGTAGGATAGATTTCTCTTGAGATAATCGGCGAGCACATCGGCAAGATCGGGGCCGAATTCATAGGCCTCGCGCGCATCTCGAAGCATCGTGTAGCCGTCTCCTCCGCCGCGAAGAAAGCTGTTCGAGACCACTTTGTATTGTCGCTGTAGATCGATCGGCTCTCCATCGATTTCGATCATCGCGATCCGATTTCCCGTCGGCTCAAAAGGTTTGAACGCAAATCGCATGCCGGCGACTTGCGGAAAACGGCCGGAGGAATTCTCAACTCGTGAAACGCCGTTTTCCAGCACCTCTCGCAGTTCTTGCCCCGTTAGCGTGAAGGTCGCCAGGGTGTTCTGGAAGGGGAGTGTTATCATCACATCCCCCATCGTTATCGGGCCTTTGTCCAACACGCCCTTGATCCCGCCGCTATTCATCAAAGCGATTTCTGCCCCCTGGGACGCATCGCTGGCCAGCATAGCGTCGGCCACCAAATTGCCGATCGGACATTCCGTCACCCGGCAGCTCAGTAATCCCTCATCAATCCTCGATTCGGCGGAGCCTACAACCTCGTCGCGCAGGGCCTCCAGAGGCGCGCTGGCCTTTTCGATCCGCGCTTTGATAAATGGGTTTTCCGGTACCCAGCTATTCATCAAAATAGGTTCCCCTTCGGCCGAGAGAACCTGCCCGTTGTCATCAAAGATCACATCAAGACGACCGAGAAATCTGCCATAGGCATAGGCCTGAACGATTGCTGTTTGGCCAACCATAGTGGGGTAGGGCCCTTCTGCGGTGATATCGTCACTATGCAAAAAGGTGTGCGAATGACCGCCCACGATGACATCGATGCCTTCGATTTCTTCGGCAAGTTGCAGATCTCTGTAATAGCCGGCATGTGACAAGAGAATTATCTTGTCGATGCCACGAGCGGTGAGGCGGGTCACTTCGCGACCAACGGCAAAATAGGGATCACTAAAGGTGATTGTCGGTCCCGGATTCGCCAACTCGGCGGTGTTTTCGGGAACGATACCGATGAAGGCGACTTGCTCACCTCCAACAAGATGGACAAAGGACTTAGGCACTTGGCCGGCGAGAGCAGGTTCCCCGCTCAGATCTCCATTCGCCATCAAAACCGGAAAGCGCGCCTTGTCGATGAAGGCACGCAAGGCCTCAACGCCGCTGCCGAACTCATGATTTCCAAGAGTCATCGCGTCATAGCCGAGTGTGTTCATCATCTCTGCCGCCAGTTGCCCTTTATACTGACGAAAAAGGAGAGACCCTTGAAACTGGTCTCCCCCGTCGAGGAGAACCGAATTGGGAACGCTTTGCCGTGCCTCTTGTATCGCCGTATGCAATCGAGCCACACCTCCGAAGCACTTGCCATCGATATTCTCGCGTTCCGAACAAATGCCGTCCCTCGCGCTTATCGGCTCGAAACGACCATGCACGTCGTTGGTGTGCAGGATAGTAAGGGAAAAGTCGGCCAAAGCTGGCCTGCTCAGTGCAACCAGACATAGTAGGAGAATGAGTGTGCGTATTATCATGGTTGTAGATTGCGGTACTCCACGCGCGGCGTCAAAGCCTATCTGCTTGACCGTTGCCGCGGTGAACGTGCATCTACTCGTTGATGGTCATCTACAAAGTTCTCCTCGCCTCTGAATGGCAAGTCTTGCGCCGTGAGGGCCGCACGGCGGGTGCACCGGTCGATCTGGCCGATGGTTTCGTCCATTTTTCGACAATCGAGCAACTCCCGGAGACTTTGTCGCGGCATTTTGCCGGAGAAAACGATCTGATGCTACTTGCCATCGAGGATGAGAGACTGGGTGATGCGTTGAAATGGGAGCCGTCTCGGGGCGGTGCCTTGTTTCCGCATCTTTATCGCGATTTGCATCTGCCAGATGTGCTTTGGGCGCAACCTTTGGAGTGCAGGGAAGGCGTGCATGAGTTACCTCCGGGACTAGCATGACCTTGCTGGATCGCTTGAGTTTGGCTCTATTGCACGGTCTGGATCCCGAACGAGCGCATGATGTGGCTTTGACAGCTTTGCGAACAGGTCTGGTGCCTTTGCCGGGGCAAGTGACATCGTCTCGACTGACCTGTCGCCTGGCCGGGATTGACTTGCCCAACCCGGTCGGTCTGGCGGCCGGTTTTGATAAGAACGCGGTTGCGCTGCGTCCCCTGGCCAAAGCGGGATTCGGCTTCGTCGAAGCGGGCGCAATTACGCCGAAGCCTCAGCCTGGCAACGCGCGGCCGAGGCTCTTTCGGCTTCGCGAAGACCGCGCAGTCATTAATCGGTTCGGCTTTAACAACCGCGGTATGGAAGATGCTGTTCCTCGGTTGGCCAAGCGTCCTGCGGGCTCGATTGTTGGTCTTAATCTCGGCGCCAACAAGGACAGCGCCGATCGTGCAGAGGATTACGCGCTGGTCCTGGCGCGCTGTGGGCCGCATATCGATTTTGCGACCGTGAACGTCTCTAGCCCAAACACCAAGGATCTGCGCAATCTGCAAAGTGGCCCCGCACTGGCCGCGCTTTTGCGGGGTGTGATGGAGGCACGGGATTGGCTTTCTCATCGCATCCCGGTCTTTCTCAAAATCGCACCTGATCTTGACGACACGGCCCTGGTCGAAATCGTAGAAGTCGCGCGACAAGCCGGAATTGCCGCCATCATTGCGACCAACACCACGTTGGACCGCGAAGGCCTGCAAAATGCGCATCGCGATGAAACTGGCGGATTATCCGGCGCGCCGCTTTTTGAAAAATCCACCCGTGTTCTGGCTCGATTATCCGAATTGACGGACGGGGGTATGCCGCTGATCGGGGTTGGTGGCGTATCTTCCGGCTCCGAAGCCTACCAAAAGATCAAGGCAGGCGCGAGTGCGGTGCAGCTATATTCTGCACTCGTCTATGGCGGTATAGGGCTGGCCGCACAGATTGCGCGCGACCTCGACGCTCTCCTCGCGGCGGATCATGTTGAAAATGTCGCTGAGGTGGTTGGGATAGACCGCGGCGTCTGGTTGTGACCGGATTGGTTGCTAGAGCGAATGTGAAGCGATGGCACTGGCACAGCAGCCCCGCGCCACCTAGCTTGACCCCGCGACATAGAAGAGGTCGGACATGAGCATTGCGGGGAACGCGCAAAGGTTTGCGGACGCGGTTGTTTTCGATCTTGGCCGCCAGTTGCGCTGGTCGTTTCTGCCACCTCTCATGGTCTATTTCGCGGCCGGTTGCTCTGGTCTGACGCTGATTGTCGGAACCTTCTTTGTTAAAGAATATCTCGACTTTTCCGCAGCCTACATCGCTGGCCTCGCGTTTTGGGCGGGTTTGCCCTGGGCGCTGAAAATGCCACTCGGTCATCTTGTAGATCTGATCTGGCGTTGGAAATGGTTGCTGGTCTGGTTGGGAGCAGGCTGCGTCGCTCTCAGCGTTTTCATCATGTATCTCGTGTTGACCGAGACGGCGATGATGGAGGCGATCATGCCGGTCGCATCCTGGTACATCCTAAGCTTTATTCTGGCGCCCAGCGGTCTTGTTTTGCAAGACGCTGTCGCAGATGCCATGTCCGTCGAAGCGGTGCCGCTTGTCGATAAGTCGGGTCAGCCGATCCCTGAAGAACAGATAAAGAATGCGCATGTCACGATGCAGGCACTCGGTCGCTTCGCGCTGATTTCTGGAACGGTGGCGGTCGCACTTTTAAACATTTCCTATTTCGCTGGGATCGACGGCATGAACCAGGAAGCCAAAAGCCTTGTTTATGCGAAGGTTTATGCGACGGCTTTGCTGATCCCAGTGATTTCAATCTCAGGTGTGGTCCTGGCAGGCCTGATGCGGAGGATCGGTTCCGCTCCCGAAATGCCGGAACCTGATGAGGCGGTTGAGGTCAATTGGTGGTACTTTATAGGCGGGGGTGCTTTCGTGGCTCTCTCCCTTATTGTCGGTCTCGGGCAAGTTCCCTTTGGTCAGGAAATCATTTTCGTCGGATCGATGATCATCGTTGGTCTTCTCATTCGCCAATTGGTGACGCGCCTGGCGCCTGCACAGGCAAATGCCCTGATTGGAACGGCAATCATCATTTTCTTTTTCCGTGCAATTCCGGGGCCAGGCGATGGGCAGAAATGGTTTGAGATCGACGTTCTCGGCTTTGATCAGCAATTTCAGTCGGTTCTGCAACTGATCACGGCCGTGGTCACTCTGGCGGTGATCGTCTTGATGCGACCGATGATTGCCAATCGATCCATCGTCTGGATCGTTGTTGTTCTCAGTCTTTTGGCGGGCCTGCTCAGTTTGCCAAATATCGGGCTCTATTACGGTGTGCAGGACTGGACTTCGGAGGTCACAAATGGGGTCGTGGATGCGCGTTTTATAGCGATTTTTGACACTGCTCTGGAAAGTCCCTTAGGCCAGGTCGCCATGATTCCGATGCTGGCCTGGATTGCCCGCAACGCGCCGCGCGATCTGAAAGCCACGTTCTTTGCCGTTATGGCCTCTTTCACCAATCTGGCGCTATCGGCCTCAACCTTGGGGACAAAGTATCTCAACGAGATCTACCTGGTCACGCGTGAAGTGCGCAGCCCGGACTCTGGTGCTGTCACGACGTTTGCAGATTACTCGGAACTTGGGTTTTTGCTCGTGACCGTCACTTTCTTGCTGGTGATCGTGCCGTTGAGTGTCGTTGTGCTCGTTCAAAGCAGTAAACTGCGTAGTTTTGATTGATCCCTTTCGCGAACCAATCCTCTCGCGTTGTTTGTGACAACGGTCACAGATCCAACCTTTCTCACCGGCGCACCCATTCATATCGCAAAAAGCTAAGGTAGAAACAGTACCTTACGAGACCGGTATTTGAACTCTCACACTTGTATTTGGGGTGCTGCGCGTTTGTGTTGATACGTCGTGCCGTCAGAATCGGAATGTTCCGCGCAACTGCACCGTCGTCGCGTCGACATCGACAGACGTGTCGCCATAGTCGTTAAAGTCATGAAAAATAACCTCTGTCCCGTAGGAAAAACGGGGTGTGATTAAATGCTCGTATCCCGCGCCCAGAAAGTAGCCGTCCTCGCTTCCCAAGGCGTCGGTGTCTGCTTGGGCGTAGCCGCCCGTGCCGTAGAGTAGACCACGTCCAATTTCAAAACCTGCCCGAAGCCGCACGCGGAATACATTTTCGAGATCAGACCCGGTATTTCCGACATCCGTTTCAGACAGATCGTAATCAAATCCGCCTCCGAGCACGAAGGTGCCGAAGTCATAATCGTAGCCTGCCGCTAAACCTGCGATAACGCCCTCTTCATTTCCGGAACCCGGACTGACCCCGACACTGATCACGCCAAGCTCTCCGCCGACCCAAAACCCGGTCCAATTTGGCGATGTATCGACCGGAAACGGCGTTAGAACGACGGAATCTGCTGGCGTTTCTGTTAGTGCGTCCGCCATCGCGCCATTAGCCATTCCTGTGGCCATTCCCAAAGACAGAAGCGAAACCATGGTCACAAACCGGAACATATCAGTATCCTTGTTCGGACCAGATGAGGTCCGCAACTTCTACACTTGATCTCTTACATCGGGCGGCGGCTCAAATTCTCACCTGTCACTCTATCCCATGTAGTCAACTCTTTGTGACCAAATCTTTAATTGTACCGAACGTTCAAAAGGAATTTCTGTAAATCATGGTCATCAGATCACACCAATGTCGGCCAATTCCGCGCTCAGCCCGGCGGGCAGCGCCTCTTCGTGCTGACGTTGACGAGGCAAATCGGCTGGCGCGTCTGCGGGTTGCAAGTATCGCCAGCCCTGAAAGGGGCGCTTTTGCGCCAGACTTGTGCGGATCACCTCGGGGGTCAGCACGATAGCGCAGCGCCTAATCCCGTCACTGCCTATGACTTCATCCAGTCGAACAATCTTCTGACGACACTGAATCACGCCTTGCACCACCCAGTAGATCGACCCGCCATTCAGGAGATCGACCTCTTTTTTGGGCCACATTCTGGTGATATGACGGGGTGATCCGTCTGGTCCCTTCGCGCGCGCGCTGGCTTGCCAATCGATCAGTGATTCGACCGACTCGGATCCGACGCTCAGCTTAATCAGGTTGATGTAGTTATCCACAGAATCGCCCCAGTTCGTACAGAATATGGTAGGCAATCGAAGCTTAGCTTCAAGGTTTTGTAGCAAGTGCGAGTAAAATGAGTTAAAGTAACACTCCGCCAACAAAATTAACGCCGAGATTCGCCATGACCCGCTTTGCTGCTCCGATCGCCGAGTCTATCTGGGATATGAAGTATCGTCTGAAACAGTCAGACGGCACAGCTATCGATGGGACTGTCGAAGATACCTGGCGCCGGATTGCGCGTGCTTTGGCGGCCGCCGAGGACGATCCCGCTGACTGGGAGAACGAGTTCTACGCCGCACTCGAGGATTTCAAGTTTCTGCCTGCGGGTCGAATCACAGCCGGTGCAGGGACGGGAAGAGCGGTCACACTCTTTAACTGTTTTGTCATGGGCACAATCCCTGACGATATGGACGGGATCTTCAATGCGCTGCGTGAGGCTGCCCTGACGATGCAGCAGGGCGGGGGGATCGGATACGATTTCTCGACGCTGCGACCCCGTGGCGCGGAGGTGAAGGGTGTCGCCGCCGATGCGAGCGGGCCGCTGAGTTTCATGGACGTCTGGGATGCGATGTGCCGGACGATCATGAGTGCGGGCAG
>JBCCNY010000091.1:0-9667 GCA_039025595.1 Pseudomonadota bacterium
AGCCTGGGCGTATTTTAGTCAAAAGCAACTGGGCAACCTGAAAAACACTAGCGCTCAGTTTTGCAAGTCGCTTTCGGCGAAACAGAGAACTCAACATGATTACACCTACAAACTCATTTTGAACCGGATTTGCCGTGGTGTTACCGTTGGTTGGAACCGTTGACTGGTCAAAACTGGAGAACTCTTCCTGCAGACCCTCTGGTTTCAGGGAAACTATTGCTGCAGATAGGCTGGTTCCGCGCTATGCTATGTTGGAAGCACTTCTGATCGCTCTTACCAACTAACGGCTGTTGTTCCAGGCCTCAAAGTGAACATCGTCGCCAAGCGCTTCTCAAATTTTCGAAAGAGCCTCATGCAACGGTGGCGGGGTCTTGTCCTTCGCGCCATATGTGACCGGCTTGAACGTCATCGTTCGCAGCGATCTGTGGCACAAATCCAAACGGAAAAAATCAAAATTTCAGTATGATTGACGTACCTCAGGACCGATCCTATCCTCAGGCCAAAGGAGTTGGAATTTGGGTCGACCAACCGTCCATGACATTGCCAAAGAGGCGGGCGTCAGCCTCGCGACTGTCGATCGTGTTCTCAATGCGCGACCCGGCGTCCGGGAGAAGACGATCGCGAGAGTGCAACAAGCCGTTGATCGGCTTGGATACATCCGCGACACCAACGCAGCCAACCTTGCGCGACAACGTCAGTATAACTTCGCGTTTATTTTACCTGAGGGCTCCAGCCAGTTTGCGAACGCGTTGCAGGACGCGCTGCAGGAGGCGTATACCTCACAGGTTGCCGACCGGACGCATCTGAGAGTGCTTCGTGTCCCGCTTCACAACCCCCATGCGATCGTTCGCACCTTGCGCTCCTTGAACCTAGAACGCCTAGACGGGTTAGCATTGATGGTTCCGGAAACGCCACAGGTTCGCGACGCCGTTTCCAGAATCAAAGATTCTGGCGTGGCGGTGGTCACCCTTGTTTCCGATCTCCCCAACTCTCGAAGAGACTTTTTTGTCGGTGTCGATAGTATCGCCGCAGGGCGGACGGCCGCGTTGCTGTTGGGGCGGTTTGCAAAGACGTCGGGCGAGGTTTTGGTCGTCACTGACTCTCTTCGATCCAGGGACAGCCTTGATCGACGGCTCGGATTTGATCAGATAATGCGAAATGATTTCAATAATTTAAAAATATTGCCGTCGCTCGAATCCTATGGCGACCCAGATAGAATGAAGCGAATCATTGAGCGCACGGTAGCCCAACGACCGAGATTGATTGGCGTCTATTCGATGGGGTCTGGAAATACGACTCTGCTCTCAGCGTTGCGTAACAGCGGGACGCTCGAGGCACTCACGGTTCTGACTCATGAATTGACGCCGTCCATGCGCCGCGCCCTCAAAGACGACGAGGTTGCGGCTGTCATCGCACAAAATGTAGGTCATCTTGCGCGCAGCGCTTTGCGCGTTCTGCGCAACCTTTGCGACAACTTTCCGATTTTCGAAGCGCAAGAACGTGTCAGGATCGAGGTTATCCTGCGAGAAAACTTGCCATGAACTGCGCGGACCTCGTGCGAGCAAAGTGCAGCAGTACACATCGGATGGTTGAGCATATCGGTCTGATCTGCCGACTAAACGCTCGATTCCATGAAGCATGCGCACAGATCCTGCGCCACCCGAACTCTGCTCATGTCAGTTGACGCGCCACCACTTTTGGCTGCCACCATCTATGAGCGCAAATGCATGAACGTTCTCAATGTGAAGCGAGCAAAGTCGGTCCTGCTATGAAATTTATTGAAAAGAGGTACGTTCCTCAGATATGCTCTAAAAATCACCCATAGAGGTGCAAAGATGCGGCGGTTTTGACGACGCATCAGTCGACGGGAGGAAACCAACCATGAAGAAGACCAACTTACTGGTGGCGACGGCGCTGACGGCCGCGTCAGGCTTCGCGGCGAACAGCGCGCAAGCCGATGATCTAACACTCTGTTGGGCCGCCTGGGACCCAGCAAATGCTCTCATTGAACTGTCAAAGGACTTCGAAGAGCAATCTGGTCACAACATGAGTTTCGAATTCGTGCCGTGGCCCAACTTTGCCGACCGAATGCTAAATGAGCTGAATTCCGGGGGGCAATTGTGTGATCTGATGATCGGTGACAGCCAATGGATTGGTCTGGGCGCGGAAGCCGGACACTACGTCAAGCTCAACGATTTCTTCGACGCCAATGGCATCACTATGGATGACTTCATTCCGGCGACAGTGACCGGCTATTCCGAATGGCCAAAGGGCACACCGAACTACTGGGCCCTGCCCGCCTTTGGCGATGTTGTTGGCTGGACATACCGCAAAGACTGGTTCGAGCGACCTGAGTTGCAGGAAGAGTTTCAAAGCACGTACGGGCGCGCGCTCGACGTGCCGACTTCGCTTAAAGAGCTGAAAGACATCGCTGAGTTTTTCCAGGGACGGGAGATTGACGGCACCACGGTCTACGGCGCGGCCATCTACACGGAGCGAGGCTCAGAAGGGATCACCATGGGCGTGACAAACGCGCTCTACAATTACGGATTCCTCTATGAGAATCCCGACAATCCCTACGAGTTGGACGGGTTCGTCAATTCGGCCGAGGCGGTGGCAGGGCTCGAATTCTACAAAGAGCTTTATGATTGCTGCACCGCGCCTGGCTCATCGGATTGGTACATGTCGGAAAATATCGACGCCTACAAATCCGGTCAGGTCGCCTTGCAGATGAATTTCGCGTTCATCTGGCCGGGCGTTCACGCTGATCCCAATGTGGGAGGTGACAAGTCTGGCTACTTTCCTAACCCTGCGGGTCCGGGCGGGCATTTTGCACAGCTGGGCGGTCAGGGCATTTCGGTCGTGTCATATTCAGACAGCCAAGACGCCGCCCTTGAGTACATTCAGTGGTTCGCACAGCCGGAAATCCAAAACCGCTGGTGGGAACTCGGCGGATATTCTGCTCTGCGCGCCGTGGTTGAGGATCCGGGATTTGCGGAAAGCCAACCCTATGCGCAGACCTTTCTCGACTCGATGGCAATCGTGAAGGATTTCTGGGCCGAACCCGCCTACGCGTCCTTGCTGCTCCCAATGCAGGAGCGTGTGCACAACTTTGTCATTGCAGGTCAAGGTACGGCTCAGGAAGCGCTTGATGCGCTTGTCGAAGACTGGGTTGAAGTCTTTGAAGACGAAGGAAAGCTCTAAAGTCGACTATCACGCCCGCTCTCATACGAGCGGGCGCTGAGACTTGGTGTGAGTGTCGGGGTAAAAGTGTTTATCCTGCACTTAAGTTCAACGACCTTCCGGGAAGGATGTCTCATGCCAGAGACAGCAATGGACCGCGTTGCGAGATCAACGCCGCCAAGTGTTGCGCGTCAGATCAGAGGTCTGTCTGATCGCGCAATCGCTTGGATTTTTGTGGCGCCGACCATCTTTCTACTTCTGGCAGTCAATATCTTTCCACTGATCTGGACCATTCGCCTGAGCTTTACCAACTACCGCGCCAATCGGCCCAACGCCGATGTCAAATGGGTCGGCTTGCGCAATTACGAGCGCATCCTGACCGATAGCGACATCTGGATGACCATGCATGCCACCGCGCATTTCCTCTTTTGGACGCTGTTTCTGCAAGTTTTGATCGGATTTGCCTTGGCATGGCTGATCAATCGAAAGTTCAAAGGCAACGATCTGTGGACGACGATTATTGTGCTTCCGATGATGCTTTCGCCTGCGGTGGTTGGCAACTTCTGGACGCTGCTTTACCAACCGCAGATCGGTCTTTTCAACAACATCGTGGGTTTTTTCACCGGCGTCGATCCTACCAGTTTTTCGATGATTGGCGATGTCCATCTTGCCCCCTGGTCGATCGTGATTGTGGACACGTGGATGTGGACGCCCTTCGTGATGTTGATCTGTCTCGCTGGGCTGCGCTCGATCCCCGATTCCATATATGAGGCCGCAGAATGTGATCGGGCCTCCAAGTGGCGACAATTCTGGACGATCACTGTACCAATGGCGCTTCCCTTCCTGATGCTGGCGGTGCTTTTCCGCGGGATCGAAAATTTCAAGATGTTCGATCTTGTGGTGCAGCTTACGGGAGGCGGACCGGGGAATCTGACGACGCTGACATCCATCGACCTTAAACGCGAAGCCTTTGAAAAGTGGCGCACCGGCTATTCCTCGGCTTACGCAGTGATCCTTTTCGTAACGGTGTTCGGTCTCGCATCGATTTACGTCAAAGCGCTCAATAAGGTCAAAGAGCGATGAGCAGCTATTCGATCACCGAGCCATCCAGCCGACAGAAATGGATCGCGGGGATCCTGGTCGTCAGCTATGCACTGATCACGTTGCTGCCTTTGCTTTGGATCATCGCAACAGGTTTCAAATCATCGTCTGATGCGATCGCCTATCCGCCCAAACTCCTGTTCCAACCCTCGCTCGAAGGCTACGTGAACGTGTTCACGTCGCAAACCCGCCAAACTCAAGACTATCTCGAAGCCAACCCACCGACCACCTGGTACGAAGAGATTGTGCATGACAAAGGCATGGTCATCGCGGGTCCATCGCGCTTTGGCGAGCGCTTTATGAACTCTGTCATCATTGGGTTTGGCTCCACCTTCCTCGCTGTTGTGCTTGGTACGCTCGCCGCATACGCGTTTTCGCGGTACCGTATTCCGCTGAAAGACGACCTACTGTTTTTCATCCTTTCAACGCGCATGATGCCGCCAATTGCGGTGGCTATCCCGATATTTCTTATGTTTCGCTCACTTGGGCTCAGCGATACGCATGCCGGCATGATCCTGCTGTACACGGCGGTGAACCTGTCCTTGTCTGTTTGGCTTTTGAAAGGGTTCATCGATGAGATCCCGCGGGAATACGAAGAGGCCGCACTGATCGATGGCTACACAAGGTTCCAGGCCTTCTACAAAGTTGTGTTGCCGCAGGCCGCCTCAGGCATCGCGTCTACCGCAATCTTCTGCTTGATCTTTGCCTGGAATGAATATGCCTTTGCCGTTCTTCTCACGAGTGGAACGGCGCAGACGGCGCCGCCTTTTATTCCGACAATTATAGGTGTTGGTGGCCAGGACTGGCCGGCCGTGGCGGCAGGCGCCACGATCTTTCTCGTCCCGGTGATGGTGTTCACCATCTTGCTACGAAAACAACTGCTGCGCGGCATCACATTCGGAGCGGTTCGCAAATGAGCACCTTCATCGACGGCCTTATGCGACTGCGGCGCGGTCCCTGGGAAAGGGTCGCCAGCGTTTTTATTGCGGTGGGCGTAATCATGTTGATGCAACCCTACCTGCTCTGGGCTTTCACCTATTCCTTCATCGTCACCTTGGTGGGCACGGTCATGTTCATCATTGTCAGTCATTTTCCGGAGTGAACGATGGCAGAGGTACAGATACTCAATCTTCGAAAGGACTTTGGTGATTTCACGGCGGTCCAATCCTCGTCCTTCAAGATCGAGGACGGCGAGTTTTTCATGTTGCTAGGCCCTTCTGGGTGCGGAAAAACGACAACGCTCCGGATGATCGCTGGGCTAGAGCTTCCAACGTCGGGCGAGATTTACATTGACGGCGAAGAGGTCGGGCGAAGACCAGCGAGCCAAAGGGACATCGCGTTCGTATTCCAGATGTTTGCGCTCTACCCACATATGAATGTTCGCAAAAACATCAGCTATCCGCTGATCAGCCAGAGCATGCCGAGCGCGGATGTACGCAAGAAAGTGGCCGAAGTCGCAGGCATTCTCGGAATCGAAGATATTCTCGACCGGCCCGTCGGAGGGTTATCTGGCGGAGACAGGCAACGCGTGGCGCTTGGTCGCGCGATCGTGCGAAATCCAAAGTGCTTCTTGATGGATGAGCCGCTTGGCGCGCTTGATGCCGAGTTTCGCGAATACATGGCCGAAGAACTGCGTGCGCTTCACGACCGTATGGGCGCAACGACGGTCTATGTAACCCACGACCAATTGGAAGCCATGCAGATGGGCGACAAAATAGTGGTCATGAATCATGGTGTGATCGAGCAGTTCGGGACACCGCAGGACATCTATGACAAGCCGGCGACGATGTTCGTTGCCGAGTTCATTGGCTCCCCGCATATGAACTTTCTGAAGTTTCACGGCAGCCTTGAGGCGGGTGCGGAAAGTGTCCAGTTGCACCACCAGACCCTGGGCTGCCCTTCTCTGAGAGAGCCCTTTGACGGTGATATGGTCTATGGGGTGCGCCCCGAACATATCCGTTTGTCGGACAGCGCGAGCTACCGCGGGCAGATCAAGGCGACGGAATATCTCGGGACAACACAGATCGTGACCCTAACAACCCATAACGGCGAGGTTAAGGCGCGGATCAGTTCTGAACAGCCTGTGAAGATCGGTGAGAGCGTCGGGCTCGAATTCAATCCTGCGACAGTCACGCTCTTTGACAATCAGACAGGACATGCTCTCCGGTCAGACCTGAACGAAGGTGTCTTGAGCCGTGGCTGAGGTGCGTCTGGACAATGTGACAAAGTCATTCGGCGCAACGCTGGCCGTCGATAGCCTGAAGATGACAGTGTCCGACGGCGCTTTTGTTGTGTTGCTAGGTCCAACGGGTGCGGGCAAAACCACCACCCTTCGTCTAATATCGGGACTTGAGAAGAACGATTCCGGCGACATCATGATCGATGGCCGTTCGGTGATCACTGAAACACCAGCGCAGCGAAATGTAGCGATGGTGTTTCAGCAATACTCGCTGTACCCGCATATGTCGGTCCGCGACAACCTTGCCTTTCCGCTGCGGTCACCTCTTCTCAGGACGCCAGAAAAGGAGGTGACCCAAAGAATCGAGGAAGTTGCCGAAGTTCTGCGAATTTCGCACAAGCTGGGTAACAAGGCGACGGAGCTCTCCGGCGGCGAAATGCAGCGTGTCTCAATCGGGCGCGCCTTGGTACGAAATCCATCGATCTACCTGATGGACGAACCGCTTAGTTCGCTGGATGCGAAACTGCGCGCGGACCTGCGTATTGAACTAAAGCGCATCCAGGCCGATCTCGGGGCGACGCTGCTCTATGTTACGCATGACCAAATAGAGGCTATGACCATGGCCACCCAGATCGGTGTTCTCGATCAGGGCAGGCTCGTCCAATTCGGGACCCCGAGAGAGGTTTATGAGGACCCTTCTAGCCTCTATGTCGCGGCCCGTCTTGGACTACCACGGATCAACGCACTGCCCGCGAACGTTTTTGGTGGTGCGCCATCAGAGGCAAAAACAATCGGTCTTCGCCCCGAACACATCGTCCACGGTGAAGGTAAACCATCCAAAGTCGTCCGCATTGAGCACCTGGGAGATCAGACCCGGCTGCATCTTGATCTGGATGGCCATAACGTCGTCACGCTCACGGATGTTCATACCGAGCTTGAGCCCGGCGAAACCATCTCAATCCAACCCCGCAACGCCCTGTATTTCGACGCCAGTGGCGATCGGATCGCCTGAGGAGAAGAACCATGAGACAGTTCATCAATTCAAAAGAGACCCTCGTAACCGAAGCGATAGACGGGATTTTGCGCACCGGCGGAGGACGTTTGGCGCGACTCGATGGATATCCACATATCAAGGTCGTTGTTCGAACTGACTGGGACAGATCAAGAGTCGCCTTGGTTTCCGGCGGTGGCTCAGGTCATGAACCCAGCCATGCAGGCTTCGTCGGTCAGGGCATGCTGACGGCGGCGGTCTGCGGCGAGGTGTTTGCGTCACCTTCGGTGGATGCGGTCCTTGCGGGGATTCTGGCGGTCACCGGAAAAGCCGGATGCCTTCTCATCGTTAAGAATTACACCGGGGATCGTCTGAACTTTGGCCTCGCGGCGGAACGCGCACGAGCGCAGGGCCTGAAGGTAAACATGGTCGTGGTCGATGATGACATTGCCCTGCCGGACTTGCCGCAACCGCGCGGCGTGGCGGGTACGCTTTTTGTCCACAAGATCTCGGGCGCGGCAGCCGAACAAGGCGCTGATCTGGAGGCTGTGACCATCGCTGCGCAGCGGGTCATCAACGGGGTCGTATCCATTGGTATGTCGCTCGATACATGCACCGTTCCGGGCTCGCCCAAGGAAGAACGAATTCCAGACGGCAAAGCGGAATTGGGTCTTGGCATTCACGGTGAGGCCGGTGTTGAACAAGTGGCATTCTCCTCGGCGCATGACGCCATGGAAATGGTCGTCGAAAGACTGGCCTCGAAGATATCGCCAGGCCCGCATGTGGCGCTTTTGAACAATCTCGGAAGCACGACGCCGCTTGAAATGGGGGTTCTTGCCGACGAGCTCGCGCGGTCGCGCATTGGCGAGCAAATCCGCTGGCTGGTTGGCCCGACGCTCTTGATGACGTCGCTCGACATGCGGGGCTTTTCGGTATCCCTGCTGCCTGCAACCAAGGCGGATGAGACCGCGTTAGTTGCCCCTGTCGCGCCCTGGGCGTGGCCCGGATGTCTTGCGATTGACGATGTCGTCGTGGAGCCGGTCCCAGACGGGTTGACCCCAATCCAGCCAATCCCCACTCAAAACGACGAGACGCGCCGCTTTATTGAAACGTGCTGCAACATATTGATCGGTGCGGAAACCGATCTGAACGCGCTCGATGCAAAGTCCGGCGACGGCGATACGGGCAGCACGCTGGCCACGGCAGCGCGCGCCTTGATTGAAGCACTCGATCGCCTTCCTTTGGCAGACCAAACACAGCTTTATCGCGCGATTGGGCTTGAGCTGAGCCAAACCATGGGTGGCTCGTCGGGTGTTCTGCTTGCAATATTCTTCGAAGCCGCCGGTGACGCTTCGGCCGCTGGCGCAGACGAGATTGGCGCGCTGACGGCCGGCCTCGAGCGCATCCAACAGGTCGGCGGCGCAAGCCGAGGCGATCGCACAATGATCGACGCCTTGTTTCCGGCATTGCAAGACTTGCCTCAAGGAGTCACAGCTGCCGCGATAGCTGCGCGCAAGGGCGCCGACGCAACAGCACAGATCACACGCGCCAGAGCAGGTCGAGCAAGCTACCTGTCTGCGGAAAACCTTGCGGGCCATAACGACCCGGGCGCGGAAGCTGTCGCGCGCTTGTTCGAGGAACTCGCCGTCTTTGAAGATCAGCCTTAGCGGTACGAGTATTAGTCTGCGTCAATCGAATTCCTCTCTTTGATACTATAAACTCAGCCCTGCCTGGGAACGCAGGAAGCAACTGCGTTTGGCTCGTGTCAGTCCTTTTCTGCGCCTTACTGGAACGTCTGCGCTACGGTCGAAGTAGCCGAAGTGCTCAACCATCCAGACTGACTGTTACACGGACCGAGCCGTCCTTAGCTTCATCGCAGCGGTCAAAGGCCAATTGACTAGCCGACATGTGGGAAGATAATTTAAGCAATTGATAAAATTAGAAATTTAAACCAACTCAACACGGGTCATACCGGCAGGTATCGCTTTCAAATTGCAACCATAAGTAGCGGTCTGTAAGCGCACGGTCTTCCGGTCCATTGGATGTGCCGACAAGCAAGATCAGGCCGCCCATCATATGCTTCCAGACGTCTGTTTAAAGGATGGATGATTGTTAAACTTGATTGATCACCTTTTGCGCTAAGTAGCACAACGTCAAGCCGGTGGTTTCCCAACACGCCAGACAATTCGGCACAGCAACAGGGCTTGACGTGA
>JBCCNY010000092.1:0-9625 GCA_039025595.1 Pseudomonadota bacterium
CGATTTCGGCTGGCGATTTGATCCAGCGCAGCTCCCGTACAAGGTCTGTGCCATCCACGACATTCATACCCGCGCCTGCAAAGGCGTCCTCAAACCGCCGACTGATCACAGGGTTCGGCCGATAACTGTGCAATTCGAGCCCAACCTTGCCGTTGGATGAAAGCCAGCCTTCTGCAGACAATTCGTCGATGATAAAGCTGAGCCCATCACGCCGCCCCCCGATCGGAAAAATGCGCAGATCGCTCTCACAGGTGACATAGCGGCACATGATCGCCTCGCTCGGCGTATCAAAAAAGATAAACCGGTCATGGTCGCGATGGATCGCAAGGCCAGAGGTGGCGGGCCAGGCGCGCGGGCTCTGCGCCTGATACCAGATGCAGGTGTAACCGCTGACGTAAAACAGGCTTTCGGGCGACATCAGCCACAGAAGCTCAAGGTTATCGCGATCCATGCGTGCCCTGATCCGGTCCAGACGCGCATCATACTCTTCTTGGGTGAAGGGCAGCTCTTTCTCCGGTTGGCAAGTCTCAAAGACCAGATCGCGGTTTTCTCCCATTGATCTATCTTATTCCGTTATGTGTTTCGGAGGGCAAAGATCATTCCCATCATTGCATCTCAGAGGCTATATCGTGGTGCCTTCGGTGCGACGCCGTTCTGAAAGGCGGGCCTCGCCCTTGCCCTTATTCACTCGGCAAGCTGTCCTTGAATAGCCCGGCCTTCAGGCTGGTTTCGACCAGTTCGGCGACAGAACTGACATCCATTTTCTCCAGGATCCGTGCGCGATGATGGTCAACTGTACGCGGGCTGATCCCGAGTTTTCGCGCAATCTCTTTTGACGAATTGTGAGCAGGATCCGTGGACAGGATCAGCGCGATCTCGCGCTCTCTTTCGGTCAACGCGTCAAAGCGGGCGAGCGCTCCGGAATTCTGCTGAACAACCGCGCGGCGGCTCTCATCCGCTTGAAAGGCCGCCTCAATCCGTTCGATCAACACCGATTGTTTGAATGGTTTTTCAAGAAAATCGATCGCACCCATCTTCATGGCCTCAACCGATTCCGGGATCCCGCCATGACCAGTGATAAAGATGACGGGCACGCCGATCCCCTTCTCTTTGAGAAGCCTTTGGAGCTGCAAACCGTCCATATCCGGCATGCCGTAATCCAGCAGAAGACACCCAGACAAAGATCGGTCATAAGCCCGCAAAAACTCCTGCGCGCTAGCGTAGCTTTGCACAGTATAGCCGCGCAAACCCAACGCCCGGGATAACGATTCCCGGATATCGGCGTCATCATCAACCAGAAAGACAACCGCGCCTTCAGAGCCCAACCCGTTCATCCCGCGCTCCTTTGAAGCGGCACGGTAAAGGCAAAGCGCGTCCTGTCCGCGATACGTTCATGCCAGATCTTGCCGCCATTGGCCTCGATGAGGGTGCGGCTGATGGACAGACCCAATCCCATGCCGTCCCGTTTTGTCGTCTCGAATGGTGTGAAGAGTTCTAGTCCCGCCTTTATGCCCGGCCCCCCATCCAACACGCTGACTTCGACCATATCGTTCTTTTCCTCGGCCGTAATACGAACCATGCGTCGCGATTGTTCAACATCCGCGATCGATTCAATCGCATTGCGCACAAGATTGACAAGAACCTGAGCAATCTGAACGCGCACCGCGCGCACCTCAAGCTCCAGCCCCTTGTCGACCACAACCTCGACCCCATGCGCGCGGGCCTCCGACCGCACCAGACGGCGCGCCTGTGCGATCAACTCGTAGACCCCGAAATCAGACGGTACATTTTCGTCTTTTCGCACCAATGCGCGAAGCGCTCGTATGATATCAGCAGCCTGATGGGCCTGCTGGTCAATATTGGCAAGAAGACCATCGAGGGCGGTCTTGTCCTCGCTTTGCACCGTCTGATCGTCAAGCATGGATTGCGCAGCATCCACATTCTGAGTGATGGCTGTGAGCGGTTGGTTGAGCTCATGCGCCAATCCGGTCGCCAGTTCTCCCATCATTTCTTGTCGGGAGAAATGCGCCAATTCGCGATTGAGCGTCTCGATCTTTTCCTCGGAGGTACGGGCCTGTGTGATATCGTCGATCGTTGCGACGATATAGGTCTCACCCTGCCCGTCCGCCTGAAAGTAAATCCCGTTGAAACTGATCCAGACGCTCGCTCCATCTTTGCGGACCGCTCTCGCCTCGAAACCGAAGGCGGTATGCTCCGCGATACGTTCGTAGAATTCGGTCAGCGTATCGCTTTCCTCGGGATCGAGAAGCGTCTGGAATTCAAGACCCACTAGTTCCGCCTCGCGATACCCCAAGAGCTCGGCGAACCGCGCATTCACGCGCAAGAGTCGCCCCGTCGCGGCCTCAATATGCACCATGCCACGCGATGCTTTCTCAAAAGTCAGGCGATATTCTATCTCGGTTTTTCTGCGTTGAGAAATCTCGTTTACCAGCGCGGTGTTTGCGTTCTCAAGCTCCTTATACGTCTTTGGCATCGGCTCGTTAGGATCAATCTCGCCTTGTGAAATCAGCGAAGAACGGACTGCGAAGGCACGCACCGGCGCGTGGATCCGATTGGCCAGCGCCAAGCCTAAAAGGGCCGTGCTGGCGACCACGAAAATCGCAATCAGCGCGTTCTGTTGGCGATTGTCTTTGATCGTTCCGATAAAGTCATTTTCCGGCGCATACAAAACAATAGTCCACGGAATATCGTCGAGGCCAAAGGGCATGATCAGCGAAACATATTGCCGACCCGCCACTTCGAAATCAGATTGCGTGAGCGTGTCGATTGCGACCTCGTCGCCGACAAGACGATCACCAAAAGCTGCCCGGGCCACAGGGTCTGCTATTTCTTTGATCGATGGGAATTGCAAACTTCCTTCATCTCCCCGCGTTGTCAGCAAATCGGGGTCGGGATAAGCGATCACGTCCCCGTTTCTGTTCAGGATAAAGGCGGCGCCATTCTGGCCAACGCGTAATTGCGACAAAAAACTGGACAGCTCTTTGATCTCGATATCGACACCAACCACACCCTGCACCTTCTCCTCATATCCCAAAACCGGAGTGGCGGCTGTGATGCCGGGCGATTGCGCTGTGAAAAAGATGTAGGGGTCGGTCCAGATCGACCCCAGAGTTTGCTTGGCTTTTTTGTACCAAGGTCGGGCGCGCGGGTCATAGGTGTCCTCAGGATCAAAATACCATTCACCCGCTGCGAAAGTCTCGTCCCGTTCGATGAACAACGTCCGTTTGGCATCGCCGACCTCGACATCCACGATTTTGGTCAGAAACTGTTCGGGTCCGTTGCGTTTAACGTAGACGAAGTTTCCTTGCTCGTCCCCGTAATAGGCGCCGGCGAATTGCGGCGCAGATCGCAATTGCTGAAACAGAAGGCCTTCGAGATGTTCGCGTTCCTCCCGGCGTACGATCTCGTTGCTGGCCAATGCGGTTGACAGCTCCGCGGCACTGCGCGCCGGAGACATGAACCACTTTGTATGCTGAATGACATTGGTTCCCACATCGACAAGCTGCGTTCGGGCATGTTCCAGCAAGGTGCGCTCAGATGTGAAGTAGGATGATGAAACCACAACCGCGACTGCAAAGAGCTGCAAGCCGGCCAAGGCAAAGGCTAGAATGGCACCGAGGGATTTCATCGAACGATATTGGCCGCCATCCGCTTTGTTTGGCAATACAGAAGCTTGTTTTTCTTTGAGTTTGCCGAATGTGTTTTATCGTACCGGACCAACGAAAAACGCTCTGCCCGCGAAGGGCAGAGCGTGCCGGTCCTAGCCACTCACTCTGGGACAGGCGAAACTACTAAAAAGCACTGTATACAACCATGTTCACCAACGTAACGAACCGCTGGGGTGCCAATAGCGTACCGCCACGTCGGGCGCGCCACTATTCGCGCCATTACCTACGTAATTCTACCTACATACGACATTGGTTGGGTCGACCGGGCAGAGTCATGACGTGCAAAATGAAGCTCGCTGCGCTTTTGACCCACGGACTTCGCGGCGTGATCGGATATACTTCTCCGGGCGGAGATGAGGAAAAATAGCCGGAACGCGCCCACGGTTTGACCAGCGTATCAGCTGATACGCGGCAAAGGCACATCTGCGGATGTCTGGCCCCGCCCAACCGGCCTGTCTGACTGGCGCATTCATCTTGCACAGCGGGCTAGCTAAAGTGCCCCGGTCCAAAAGAACGGCACTTATGCGCTAGTGTCGGCGATCTTTCACCGCCACGTGACCTGCGGCATGCGAGGTGAACGCCTCAAGCAACCGCTCTGCATCTTCAACGCTTTGAGCCACGCCATCAGGTAGCAGGCTGCGCACCAGATCACGCGCCTCAGAGACTATGTTTCCACTGATGAAAACACGACAATCGGGTCGGACGATTCGAAGGTCAAGCAAGAGCCGCGCCAGTTGTGGTGCCGCGTGTTGGCCCGCGGCTGAAACGCCCAGCGCCGTCGCATCCGCCCGCGAAATGCGAGAGAGCAATGCGTCATGCTCCAACCCTACCAGAAGCAGGATATGCCACCCCCGCCGCCGAAACAGATCTGTCGCCATTGTGACGCCCAACGTATGTTTTTCGCCCGGCGCTGTTGCAAAGATAGCCCTTTTTGCGCCCGATCTGTTCGGGCGCGATCTGATCGGCTGTTCAATGGACCGCACCAGCGCATGCAACCGGCCAAGCGCGACGGTGACATCCACAAAGGACACCCGGTCCCGATCCCACCATTGCCCCAAACGCGTTGCCGCACCGGCCAGATAGATCAGATAGAAATCTTCCAGAGATTGATCCGCCAATATGGCCTCTCCGGTACGAATGCTTGCGTCAGAATCGGCGGCGATCAACGCCAAACACATGCGGTCGATCGTCTCTTTAACCGAACTGTCCCGCGCGATGTCACCAGTCTTATGACGACGCTCCGCAAGGCGGCGAAAGCCTTCTAAGGCGAGATCGCGCACCGCATTGGGAGGCAACGCATTGTAAAATGTCGTGAGTTGTGCCTGATCCCCCGAAAATGTTTCGGGATCCAACCTCGGCCTTGCAGCATTCGATGACATGGCTCACCCTCTTGTCGCCAATAGTCCCGTTTGAATGAGTGCAACCCTGTCAATCACGCTAACACATTCTTAGGTGTCTAACAAGGATGACAGTCATCAAAAACGACGACACCACCCGACACAACTCGCCTTAAATGGGGAGAGGGCGATCTGACCCAATTGGAAACCGGCATCTGGCCACGCCTTCGGGCCCAGATTAGTAGTGGCCCGCCACGTATTTCGCGATGGCTGCGCCACGCGAATTCACCTCGAGCTTTTGGTAGATCGCCTTGAGGTAGTACTTAACTGTATTTTCGCTCAAGCCCAACCGCGCGGATATCTGGAAATTTGTCAGACCGTCCCGCAGAAGCGCGAGGATCTCATGCTCCCGCCGCGACAGGCTCTCCGAGGTATCGGAGGTGAGCTTTCGCAGAATGTCAGTGGGCATGATCGAGTGCCCCTCAACGAGCTTTCCGAGCAATCGAGGCAGGGAATTGAGGATCTGACCCATCATACATACGGAATTTGCGCCCGCTTTGACCGCCAGGCGAATAAAGGCAAACTCGCTTTCATCAGCGACAACCACAACCATCATGTCTGGACGTTCTTTTCGCACAAGCTCTAACACATGCGCCAAATCGGCATCCGCTAGCCTGACACCCAAGATCAGAATGGTGCGTTCCGGCGCGCGCGCCATGACCCGTCTGAGCGTCGCAGTATCGGTTGCATACTCACCCAGTTGCACTTCGGGAATTTGCGCGACAAGAGACCCGATGCCCTGACACACAATCAATTGCCTGTCGGCAACAATCACCAAAGGTGGTTTGACCTCTCCATCCGACCCGTCTCGCAAGGTCGGCGCAGCGCGACTCGCGGTATCTGGTGCGCGGTCGGGCCCAGAGTCCGGCAGTGTGTCACCCTGCGCAGAAGGTTTGCCTTGGGCCGCCATCACATCGAGTCGCACCTGTTCAGAGCCTTGGTTTCATATCTTAACGCCTTGTTTGGACACGCAACGCCGCACCATAACAGCACTCGAAGCCGATGAATTCAAAGGAATTTTTCGTATGCAGTCGTATGCCCTGCTAATTTTTAGCATGGTATCTCACCCGGGCGGGTAGGATTTGCCCACCCTTCGGGCGGTTTTCGCCGCATCACAGAAGGAAAGTCCTTCCCATCCGAAAAGATCGTGTTAACTCACGCCGTGATAATTCAGGTTTAAACCGTAGGGAGGACACGACCATGCACGGCTTTCAGCATCTTTTCATTCCAGGGCCGACTAATATTCCGGAGGCGATCCGGCAATCCATGAACGTGCCTATGGAAGACATGCGTGCGCCTGACTTCCCCGAATTTGTGCATGGGCTTCTGACGGATACGAAGAAGGCGTTCAGGATGGAAGCCGGTCGCGTCTTTATCTTCCCGTCATCCGGGACCGGCGCTTGGGAATCGGCAATCCAGAACACGCTTCAGGCCGGCGACAAGGTCGTGATGTCCAGATTTGGGCAATTCTCACTTCTGTGGGTGGACATGGCCGAGCGCCTGGGTCTCGATGTTGAACTGTGTGATGTGGAATGGGGCAAAGGCGTACCGCTTGAGGAATACGCGGCCATTCTTGCCGCTGATAAAGAGCACAAGATCAAGGCGGTGTTCGCCACTCAAAACGAGACAGCGACCGGTGTGACATCTGATATTGCCGGTGTGCGCAAAGTACTCGATGAAACTGGCCACCCCGCAATGCTCTTTGTCGACGGAGTAAGCTCGATTGCATCAATCGAGTTTGAAATGGACAAATGGGGCGTTGATCTCGCTGTTTCCGGTTCGCAGAAAGGCTTCATGCTGCCAGCGGGGTTAGGCTTCCTTGCTGCGTCTGAAAAGGCGTTGGCCGCCAACAAAGCGCTTGCAGATGCCGGGATGGCCCGCTGTTACTTCAGCTTCGAAGACATGATCAAGCTTAATGATACCGGCTACTTCCCCTACACGCCCGCGACGCAACTTCTTCGCGGTTTGCGGTGTTCGCTCGATTTGATCCTTGAAACAGGGATGGAAAGCATCTGGGCCCGCCACAAACGCCATGCTGAAGGTGTGCGCGCCGCCGTCGATGCCTGGGAGGGTTGCGAGCTGGTCGCGCGTGGACCCGAATGGCATTCGGACACCGTCTCAGCAATTTATGCCCCCGAAGGCGTGGATGCGCGCGACGTGATCAGTACGGCCTACTACAAATACCAGACCTCTTTGGGCTCGGGCCTCAACAAGCTCATGGGCAAGGCGTTTCGAATTGGCCATCTGGGCTCGCTGAACCCGGTGATGCTCTGCGGCGCGATCTCTGCGGCCGAAATGGCACTTCTGGACGCCGGTGCTAAGATCGAGGCTGGATCGGGTGTGGCTGCGGCCCAAGCGGCATTTCGTTCAACAACACCGGATCGCCGTCAGGCGCAGCCCGCCAAAGCCGCCTGACCACCGGAAGAACTGGACAATAAAGACATGAAAATTCTTGTCACGCGCGCGTGGCCCAAGGCGACTGAGGACCGTCTCGTCGCCGAAGGGCTGGGCTCAGTCACTTTGCGCGATCCCGATA
Organism: Pseudomonadota bacterium; assembly: GCA_039025595.1. Taxonomy (GTDB): domain Bacteria; phylum Pseudomonadota; class Alphaproteobacteria; order Rhodobacterales; family Rhodobacteraceae; genus Roseovarius. Next base: position 7,623 of record JBCCNY010000092.1, read on the forward strand.
CTCCCATGTCTCATGACGAGTGGATGACGGCCGCAACCACCTATGATGTCATCATGCCGACAGTGTCGGACAAAATCCCGAGCGATTTTTACCGCGCCGCCAAAGACAAAGTGAAAATTTTCGCCAATTACGGCGTGGGGTTTAATCACATTGATATTGCGGCGGCCGATGCGAACGGGATCACGGTCACTAACACACCTGATGTGCTGACCGATTGCACGGCAGATCTCGCAATGGGACTTCTTTTGACAGCGGCCCGGCGGATCGGAGAAGGCGAGCGGGAAACTCGCGCTGGCGAGTGGTCAGGCTGGCGCCCGACACATATGATTGGTAAAAAGGTGACGGGCGCGACGCTCGGCATCGTTGGCTTTGGTCGGATTGGTCAAGCTATGGCTCGCCGCGCGCATTACGGCTTCGGGATGCGCATTGTGTTTCAGGACGCGTGGCGCGTGCCTGATGAGATCAAGATCGCAAATGGCAACGCAGAGCAGTTGGACGGCATTGCCGAGGTCGCCGCACAGTCCGATTTTCTGTCGCTACACATGCCCGGCGGTGCGCATACGTTCAAAATGATCAATTCCGACGTGTTCAACGCGCTGAAACCGGGCGCCGTCCTGGTCAATTCGGCGCGGGGGGACGTAGTCGACGAAGATGCTCTTTTCGCGGCATTGGATAGCGGTCATCTCGCCGCGGCTGGTTTGGACGTGTATCATGGTGAGCCCGCACTAGATCCCAGGTTCATGGCTTACGCTAACCTCGTGCTTGCACCGCATCTGGGCAGTGCGACCGACGGAACACGCGAAGCGATGGGCCATCGAGCGATCGACAACCTGTCCGCTTTTCTCAAAGGTGAAACGCCACAAGACTTGGTAAAAGCCAGCTAGCCTAAGCGCGTCTTAAGCTTATTTTCAGAGCGTTGGGGCATGATACCACAGCGCTCTTTTCAGCGTGACCCAGAAACGTGGGTCAGAAATCTGTTCAAATCGAAATCTGCCATCGAAGGCCGGGTTATTCGTCGTCGCCTGCGCGATGTAGAACGCTTTGCGAGCCGCGCGCTGCTTCTTAGCGAAATCAACCGCCGCGGCTATCGCGCTTTGGAAAACGCCGGCCAGATCGTGATCTTTTGCAATCAAGGGCCGATAATCCGCGTTGCATAATCCGTTTTCCGAGGCAATCGAGCCGCAATAACCGCTCAATTCCGCAAGTGCACAACCAAATAGAGAGGTCAGGATTCGGAAAATCCAGGATTTTCCGGGACGGAATTTTCTACAAAAATTCCGCATCGATCCGTGTGGGGCGTTTCCGATAATAAACCTATGGAACCTTTACGCAATTTAGCCCGGAATGTGGCATCCAATTGCATTCCGGTTTCTTTGTGACGGGTAGACGGCCCTACCCGACTCGACATCTCTGCCGACCCTTGCCAACGCAACCTACCCGGACGGCAGTAGCGGGCCTGCAGAGAACGGGTAACGTGGTGCACAGATTTGGATGGGAGGAAGTCCATTGGACATTCACGAATATCAGGCAAAAGATCTTTTGAAGCGGTTTGGGGTTGCGGTTCCTCGCGGAGGGATTGCGTACAGCCCAGAACAGGCGGTCTATCGCGCGTCTGAACTCTCGGGCGAAGCATGGGTGGTGAAGGCTCAGATCCACTCAGGTGCGCGCGGTAAAGCGGGCGGCGTAAAACTCTGCCGCTCTGAAGAAGAAATTTCAGATGCCGCGCAATGGATGCTGGGCCGTCGCCTCGTGACCCATCAAACCGGACCGCAAGGCAAACTGGTCAATAGGCTCTACATCGAAGAAGCCACCGATATTGCGCAGGAAATCTATCTTGGCTTCGTCATGGACCGCAAACTGGAGCGGGTTGTTGTGGTAGCCTCCGCGCAAGGCGGTATGGAAATCGAGGAGATTTCCGAGCAACAACCTGATTCGATCATTCGGTCCGTCGTTGATCCGGCCGTTGGCATGCAAGCGTTTCAGGCGCGCGAGATCGCGTTTTC
>JBCCNY010000093.1:0-9574 GCA_039025595.1 Pseudomonadota bacterium
ACGTGCGGCCACCCAAAGCGCGCTATCGAGCTCATCAGAAATTCGGCAGGTCAGCGAATCTTGGCGGGCCCGTTCGAAGCTGCCGGCAGGGTACGTCAACTGCTTCGAGACGTCGCCAAGATAGGACATGATAGCAATCGAGTCGGAGATAAATCCGCCGTTCTGCCGCAGAACCGGCACCTTTCCGGATGGATTGACCGCACGCGCCTCTGGGCTCTGAGGCGCCGCAGGCACATGGATGTAGGGCATCTCCAATTCTTCTAGCATCCAAAGCACGCGAAACGCACGGCTCGCGCTGCTGCCGACCACTTCGTACATGAAAATCTCCGTCCCGTGGGACACAAAGTGGCGGCACATATCCCAAGACGCAAGGTTCAAATGCTGTGTAATGTGAGGAACTAAGCCGCTTTCTGCCCGCCAAACTGTCGCATGGAGCGGCGTCAGTCTTTTGCCGTCAGCACCGCGATGCGGATCAGGGCGCGCTCGACCAACGCCATGCCCGGCGCATTCTGAGCTGCGGATCTCAAGGTTAGGTCCGCCTCCGTGAGAACACTCAAAGCTGTCTGCAAACGATCGGCGCGCCAGCGTTTGGCCTGACGCAGCATCCGCTCGCGGCGTGGTCCGAAGATCGGCGGACGCATCCGAGAGATCCCCTGAGATGGACCGTCGGGATCACTCGCAACGGCGTAAAGCGCGCGGAAATGCCGACCCGCCGCCATACAGAGCGTCACGGGTTGAACCCCTTGCGCGCGCAACCGCTTCATCACCGGGCCGATTTCACCGGACCGCGCCTCTGCAACCAGATGGAGCACATCATCGAGTGCAGCCTCGGTCGAGACAGGCCCGCAGACCGCGATATCTTCGGGACCAACCGGCGTGTCGTCAGACAATTTGAAGAGTGCGATTTTCTCAACTGTCTGGCGAAAATCCCCCGGATCGAGCGCAGCGGCGAGGTCAGAGAGATCCCGCATCGCATCACCGCTCACAGCACCCAAACCTGACTTTGCCAGAATGGCCTCAATCTCTGCCCGCGAGGGCGGATCATCATAGATCGCGGCGGCGAGTGCATTCGGGTGGCTTTCAAAGAACTTGCGCAGCTTTGATGTCGCCCGCAGAGCCGAGGCGGTGACGACAAGACGCGCATCTTCGGGCTGCCAGTCGTTGAGCGCAATGGTGATTGCCGCTGCATGGGCGTCATTGGCCTCTTCTAGAAAGACTACCCTCAGGCCGGGGAAAAACCCTGTGGCTCGCAAGGCATCGCCAAGAGCGGCGGGATCGCGGCGCAGCTCTCCACCCGAGAGACGCGTCAGGCGCATTTCTTCCTCGCCACCAGGACCAAGGAGAGCCGCGATCACCTCTTGCCGCCGTAGCGCCACCCGCATCGCATCCGCCCCATAGATCAGTAGGCCCGCTTTACCCGGATCAGGGCGCGCGAAATAGGCAGGCGCATCCCGAGGGTTGAGTTTCATACCGGCAAGGCACCAGATTCGGCAATCAGGCGCGTGACAATCTGATCGGCCAGGATCACCATCAGCCGTTCCTCTGCGTCACGGGCGGCTGCTTGGGTCGCAACCGGTGTGCCGGAGGCGGAATAACTGGTGAAATGGCCGGCCTGTCCGGTGACCAAGACGGCTGTGCTGTCCAGATCACGCAAGGCGTAGGTGACAGAGCCAACAAGATTGAACCGTTGCGCCACGTTATCCGATGAGATCGCCACAGCCTGTTCGTCCACCAGAACCGAATAGCCCAACCCATAGACCCCACCGGCACCCTCTGGCGGAGCCACCCCGAGGCGGTCCTCAATCTCACGGGTCAGCAGATAGGCGGGCCGTCCAACCGAGTCATCGACCCGCACCCGACCCTGCAGCTTGCTGGCTGGGCCGCCCGGTCCGAAGGCCGGCTCAAACCCGCAACCGGCAAGGGCACTCAGCGCCCCGAGAACGATCGTCCGACGGCTACACAACAACATTTACGATCCGTCCAGGCACGACAATGACCTTCTTTGGCACAGCTCCGTCAAGAGAGCGGAGAACAGCATCATGGGCCAACGCGGCCTTTTCCACCTCGGACTTATCCATATCCTTGGGCACCGCGATCTCGGCCCGGCGCTTGCCATTGATCTGGATGGGCAGCGTGACAGTGTCATCAATGAGCATGTTAGGGTCCGCCACGGGCCAGTTGGCCGTTGTAACGAAATCCTCTTGTCCGAGCATATACCAAAGCTCTTCCGCCAAATGCGGGGTCATCGGCGCCATCAATTGCGCCAGTGCTGACGCGGCCTCCCGCTTCGCTCCAGAACCGGCTTTCGATTTCGCAAGCGTATTGGTGAACCCATAGAGTTTGGCGATGGCCGCGTTGAAACCGAAGCTCTCGACGCCGCCGGTCACCTCATGAATGGTCTTATGCATATCGCGCAAGAGCGCCAGGTCCGCCTCTGGGACGTCAGGCAAGTCGGAGGTCGCAATGTCGCTGACAATTCGATGCACGCGCGCCAAGTGCTTAAAAGCTGCCTCAGCGCCGGAGGCCGTCCATTCCACGTCCCGCTCCGGTGGGCTGTCCGAGAGCACAAACCACCGCGCCGTGTCCGCGCCATAGGCCGCGACGATGTTGACCGGGTCAACCACGTTTTTCTTGGATTTTGACATTTTGGCAGAGGGAACGATCTCTACCTCCGTCCCGTCAGCGAGTTTACCATCGACCACGTCTTCTGGCAGGTGATAAACCGGGCGTCCTGCCGCGTCGCGGGTTTGATAAATCTCATGGGTCACCATGCCTTGAGTGAACAGCGCATCGAAGGGCTCTGTAGCGCTCTTGGGCAGATGGCCGCAGATATGCATCGCGCGTGCAAAAAACCGCGAATAAAGCAGGTGCAAAATCGCGTGTTCGATCCCGCCAATATACTGATCGACATTCATCCAATAGGATGCATCCTCGGCCACGGTTGGTGTCTCGGCTCGCGGGGCGGTGAACCGTGCATAATACCAAGAACTATCGACGAAAGTGTCCATCGTATCGGTTTCGCGCCGCGCCGGACCGCCGCAAGATGGGCATTCGCAATTGCGCCAGGTCGAATGACGGTCGAGCGGATTGCCCGGCTGGGAGAAATCAATCGGTTTGTTACCCTCGTCATAGGGCAGCTCGATCGGCAGATTTTCCTTTTTCTCCGGCACAACGCCGCAGGTGTCACAATAGACAATCGGAATGGGACAGCCCCAATACCGCTGCCGGGACAACCCCCAATCGCGCAACCGGTACTTCACCTGTCCCCGGCCGAGATCATGGGCCTCAAAGTAATCGATTGAGGCGTCGATACCCTCCAAACTCGAGCATTCGCCGATCCCCGCGAAATGCTCGACGTAGGCCACCTTTTCGGTCTTGGGTGGCACGAGCGCCGTATCTGTCACCTCGACCTCCTCACCCGGCATAAAGAAGGCATGGGTGACATCCAGACCATATTTCTTTGCAAAATCCAGGTCGCGCTGATCATGCGCCGGGCAGCCGTAAACCGCGCCGGTGCCGTACTCCATCAAGACAAAGTTCCCAACCCAGACAGGCAATTCGCGATCCGGATAAACCGGATGGCGCACCTTCAACCCGGTATCTATTCCCTTCTTTTCAGCCTTTTCCATAGCCGCCTCGGTTGTGTCCATCTTGCGCGTCTCAGCGATAAACGCGGCCAGTTCCGGTCGGTCTTCGGCCAAGGTGCGCGACACCGGATGTTCGGGCGAGATCGCAAGAAAGGTTGCCCCGCGCATCGTATCGGGGCGTGTCGAATAGCAAATGATCGGATCGCCACCATCCATGCGGTTGAACGGAACCTCGATACCACGCGATTTACCGATCCAGTTCTCCTGCATCAGCCGCACCTTGGCCGGCCAATTGTCCAACTGATCCAAGGCTGTTAGCAACTCTTCGGAAAAGTCGGAGATTTTGAAGAACCACTGTGTGAGCTCGCGGCGTTCCACCTCGGCGCCCGATCGCCAGCCCTTGCCGTCGATCACCTGTTCATTGGCCAGAACGGTCATATCGACCGGGTCCCAATTCACCACGGCATTCTTGCGATAAACGAGACCCTTCTCGAGAAAATCCAGAAACAGCGCCTGCTGCTGGCCGTAATATTCGGGATCGCAGGTCGCGAATTCGCGGCTCCAATCTATGCTCAGACCCAGCGGCTTCATCTGGGCGCGCATGTCGTCGATATTGCTATAGGTCCAGTCCTTGGGATGCCCACCAATGGCCATAGCCGCATTTTCTGCAGGCATTCCAAACGCATCCCAGCCCATAGGATGGAGCACCGCATGGCCCGTCGCAATCTTGTACCGGGCAATCACGTCGCCCATCGTGTAATTGCGGACATGACCCATATGGATGCGCCCGGACGGATAGGGAAACATCTCCAGAACGTAGTATTTTGGTTTGTCGGGGCTTCTGGTCGCCGTGAAGATATCTTCGGCCGCCCAGGCGCCCTGCCATTTCTGTTCTACATCTGCGGCAACGTACTGCGCCATGTCCGGCCCCTGCCATATTGACACCAACCCTTGCGTGATAGGGCGATGACCGATCAGCGTCCAGCCTTGGCTCGCAAAAACAAGCTTTGAAAAAGAGCCTTCACAGCGAAGACAACCAAGATTGGATTGCGCCGCCGGGTCCGCAACCTATAACGGATCAGGCGATCTTGGGCACTTTCTCCATGAAAATCCTCTTCATCCACCAGAACTTTCCCGGCCAATACAAGCATCTGGCACCGCTTCTGGCGAAACGCGGGCATGATTGCGTCGCGCTGACACTTCGGGTCGAAAAACCAACAACCTGGCTCGGGGTTAGGATTGTTCCCTACGCCCTCCCCAAACGGACCGGGCAGAACCTGCATCCCTGGCTGATTGATCTCGACAGTAAAGTGACCCGCGCCGAGGCGTGTTTCCGCGCCGCCCGCGACTTGCGCAAACAAGGATACGCGCCGGATCTCATCCTCGCCCATCCCGGCTGGGGTGAGGCGCTTTTTCTCAAGGATGTCTGGCCCGACGCGCGGATGGGTGCTTATTGTGAACTCTATCATCTCACAGATCAACAACACCTTCATTTCGATCCGGAGTTCGATACTGCCGATCACGAATTGGCGGCGCTGCGAATCCGCATGAAAAACATCTATAACGAAATTCAGCTCCCGTCCGTCGATGCCGGCATCAGTCCAACCTCATTCCAGGCCAACACCTTTCCGGCAGAGGTTCGTGACAAAATCACTGTATGCCATGACGGAATCAATACGAACATCGCACGCCCTGATCCGGCGGCCACTTTCGCCCTTGCGGGCGAAACGCTCAACCGCGATGACGAGATCATCACCTTCGTCAACCGAAACCTGGAGCCTTACCGGGGCTACCATATCTTCATGCGCGCACTGCCGAGGCTCTTGCGCGAACGACCGCGTGCCCGGATCCTGATAGTGGGTGGCGACGAGGTCAGCTACGGTGCCGCGCCGCCCAAAGGTCAGACCTGGAAACAGATTTTTATCGACGAAATACGTTCGCAAATCCCCGACTCCGATTGGGCTCGGGTGCATTTTCTGGGCCGCATCGCTTATGATAAATTTCTGCAGGTGCTTCAGGTCAGCCGCGTCCATGTCTACCTGACCTATCCCTTTGTGCTCAGCTGGAGCCTAATGGAAGCCATGTCATGCGAGGCCGCCATCATAGCCAGCGACACGACGCCTGTCCGGGAGGTGATCACCGATGGCCAAACCGGACGACTTGTCGATTTCTTCGATTTCAACGCGCTGACTGACCGGATTGGCGCCCTGCTCGACGACGAGGCGGAACGGCGTTCATTGGGTCAGGCAGCGCGCGCATTAATGATAGAACGATACGATCTCGAAACCCGATGTCTGCCGGGTCAACTGGCCTGGATCTCTGGATTGATGGACGGCGCAGAGACCTGACAAACGTGTTCGCGTCAGAAGTTCCCCGCCTGCGCGCGTAACTGCCGTGCCCGGGTCAGAATTGCATCTTCAACGGCGCGTTGCGTACCGGTGGCGATGGGGCCGTTGCGGCTCTGGATCGCAACGTTTAACGCCCGTGCATCGAGCGCCGGATCGCTGATCAGCACGGTTGCCCGGTAGGCGCGCCCGCCTCCCGGCGGGGTGCCAAAACCGGTCGAGATGACGCCCGTAAAGGGATCAGCCGTCTCGATCGGTAGGAAGTCCAGGATCTCCAGCGACGCCGTCCAAAGAAAACGATTGACCTTAACGCCTGCCGCCCCGTCACCGCGAAAGGCGTCGAAAAGGCTCGTGCCGCTCTGAACACTTCCAGACGCGCCTGAATCCCTCCCAGAATCCACAGTTCTGGCCCGTTGGTTCAAGCCTTCCTCGCCCCAACCCGAACAGGAGGCGAGGAATGCCAGAGACCCCAAGGCTCCAACCAAAAGCGCAGGACGTATCAAACTCATGTATCGGCTCGCCGTCATTTCCCAACTCTCTAGCCAACCCGCCCAACCGGAGCAAGCGAGTTTGCACCCTTGTCGGGTCTGCCAGGTGCTTCTGCAGGATTGCAACGCGCGTGAAAGCTGTGGCAAGACCCACGAATACAATCAGCACGTTGCCCAGAGAGACGCTGTCATGAGCCTCAAAGAGATCCGGAGCAGAGTGAACGCGGCCTGTGAGAAGGTCGGGCGCGTGCCAGATGACGTGTCGCTCATCGCCGTATCCAAAATGCAGCCTAACGCGCGCGTGGCGGCCGTACTGGATCAGGGACATAAGGTCTATGGCGAGAACCGCGTGCAGGAAGCCGCGGGTAAATGGCCAGATTTTCGCGCCCGGTTTAGCGGCGTGGACCTGCATCTGATTGGACCGTTACAAACCAACAAGGTGCGGCAGGCGATCGGCCTTTTCGATGCGATCCATTCGGTCGACAGGCCAAAGCTGGCGCGCGCCCTGGCGCGAATTGCTCAAGAAGAGAGCCGTTGCCCGGATCTATTTATTCAGGTGAATACCGGCGCAGAGGCTCAAAAAGCGGGTGTCTTACCAGATGAAACCGACGCGCTGGTATCTGAGGCGCGCGCCCTCGATCTGCCTGTCGAGGGCCTGATGTGCATCCCGCCCATCGATGAAGAGCCCAGCCTGCATTTTGCGCTGCTAGCCAAGCTGGCCGTCCGTAACGGTTTGTCGAGCTTGTCGATGGGCATGAGCGCGGATTTTGAGACCGCAATCTCCTTCGGTGCGACACATATTCGGGTCGGCAGCGCGATTTTCGGCGCACGAAACTGACTAGGTCAGAAATCACGATATGATGAGCCGGGTCTGGTACGTGATCCGCTTGGCAATCCGGCGCAGGTGATCGCGACGCAAAGCAATGCAACCGGCGGTGGGATAGCCCATGCGCCGCCATTGATGAACGAAAATACAAGATCCGCGTCCACCAACGGCCTGCGGCCAGTTCCAATCCGTAATCAAGATAAGATCGTAAAGCGGATCTGCACGGCGCAAAACTTCATGCGACGGATTATAAGGCGCGCGGACCATGAGATTGTAATCTTCGTCGAACGGGTCATCCGACCATAGATCACCGGGACGGATCGGAACCGCCCAGTCGGTGGGGCGCGCCATTCGATCCGGACGGTAAAGAAGCCCAACGATGCGATGCACCCCAAGCGGCGTTGCCCCGTCTCCCTCTCGTTTATCGACCGCCAGCCCACCATGGCCAATCGTGCAAGGATAGTGCGTCCCCATGAAACGCAGCCCCCTGGGCGTCAGAACCAGATCTTCGGATTTCATTGCGCCACTCAACATGAAGTCTCAGCAGCCTGCAAACGGAAACCAAGCCAGTTCGATGAGCGTCACCGCAACCACACGCGCCGAGGTGGCGGTGCGTGTCCGCCACCGAGATTACCAGCGCGGCACAGCCGCTCCTTTCAACAGGCGCGACAGGTCTTAAGCCCAACGAGACGATAAAGTGGGCAGAAGCTGAGTGCAGCGGTCACTAGTAAAACTGCTCCAGTATAGCCCCAGACGCCAATGGTCCCGGTCAAGGCCAGCAAGACCAGCAGAGCCCCCAAAGCGAAGCGTAGGCCTCGATCAACTTGTCCGATGTTTTTTGCGACTGCCATCTGATGTCTCCTTTTCAATCTGAGGTCACATAATAGGGCGGAGCAGACAAACGGTTTTGAGCTCGCTCAAACCTCGCACAAAAAACGCCCCGCCGAATTGACGGGGCGTTTCTCTTGGTTTTTTGGCGGGTCAGTCCCGGCTTTCAGGGGTGTCGACCAGCGTGTCAAACTCATCCCCGCCGACGATATCGTCCATCAAGGGCGCGGCCAAAGCGGCAGCGGCTTCTGCCTCCTCACGGCGCGCCTCTATAACGACGTTGTCACGATTTTGGGCGACCTGACGCATCTCCAAGGTCGCCCCTCCCGTACCCGCCGGGATCAGACGACCCACGATGACGTTTTCCTTCAGACCGACAAGCTTGTCTCGCTTGCCTTGCACCGACGCCTCGGTAAGCACGCGCGTGGTCTCCTGAAAGGATGCGGCTGAGATAAACGACCGGGTCTGAAGCGACGCCTTAGTGATCCCAAGCAGGATCGGCTCCCCTTGAGCAGGCCGCTTGCCTTTCGACATCGCCTTCTCATTGGCCGCTTCGAACTCAGCTTTGTCGACATGCTCACCCTTCAGCAGCGTGGTTTCTCCGCTGTCGAGGATCTCCCATTTCTGAAGCATCTGCCGGACGACAACTTCGATATGCTTGTCGTTGATCTTCACACCCTGAAGCCGGTACACATCCTGCACCTCATCGATCATGTAGTCGGCCAGGGCCTCAACGCCCAGGATCGACAGGATATCATGAGGCGCTGGATTACCATCCATGATGTAATCGCCCTTCTGAACGTAATCGCCTTCCTGCACGGGAATATGCTTGCCTTTGGGCACCATGTATTCCACTGGCTCCATGCTCTCATCGGCGGGCTCGATGCTGATGCGGCGCTTGTTCTTGTAGTCGCGTCCATAGCGCACGTAGCCGTCGATTTCGGCGATAATCGCGTGATCCTTGGGACGACGCGCCTCGAAGAGTTCCGCCACCCGCGGCAGACCGCCGGTGATATCTTTCGTCTTGGCCCCTTCCCGTGGGATCCGGGCCACCACATCGCCCGCTGCGATCTCTTGTCCGTCTTCAACGGACAGGATGGCATCAACCGACATAGGATATGTGACGGGGTTGCCCGCCTCATTACGCACCGGCTCGCCATCGGACCCAGCCACGAGAATTTCCGGCTTGAGTTCGTTGCCTTTGGGTGCCGCCCGCCAGTCTGACACAATCTTCTGCGTCATACCGGTTGCATCGTCGGTCACATCACGCACCGAAACACCAGAGGTCAGATCGACAAACTTCGCGATACCCGCCTTTTCGGCAATGATGGGAAGCGTGTAAGGGTCCCACTCGAAGAGTTTGGCGCCCCGTGCGACCTTATCACCATCGCTGACATAGAGCTTCGAACCATAACCCACTTTGTGGCTGGCCAACTCGACGTCGTTTTCGCCGCGAATGAAAAGTTTCATGTTGCGGCCCATAACGAGCGTCTCACCCGC
>JBCCNY010000094.1:0-9456 GCA_039025595.1 Pseudomonadota bacterium
ACCATCCAGCGCGCCAATTCGCGGCTCAGCCCCGGCCCCCAGCCGATGCCGATCTGGGTCCCGCAACAGCACCAGTAATTGCGCACACCCGGCGCCGGACCAATCAGCGGATTGCCATCCGGCGGATGGCTGATTGCACCATGTACCTCGCGGGTGATCCCGCGTTCTGCCAGCACCGGCATCCGGTCGAGCGCGGCCTCCAGCCAGGGCATGATCCTGTCGTAATCGGCGTCAAAAAGCTCGTTCTCGGCCTCCCATGGGCAATGCTCTTCCCAGACCGTGTTCGGGTTGGCCTTTTCGTAGATCCCGATCAGGCCGCGCTTTTGCTCCATCCGGATGTACCCGGAGACGCGCGCATCATCGCGAATGACGGGCAACTCCTCGGACAGATCCTGGAATTCCGGCACCGGCTCGGTGACGAGGTAGTGGTGCGTCATCGATGTCATTGGCAATTGCAGATCGGACCACTCGCCCATCTGGCGCGCATAAGTACCGCCGGCATTCACCACATGCTCGCAGCGGATCGTCCCGCGCTCTGTCTCAACCATCCACTCGCCGGTCTCAGACTGCGTAATGTTGGTTGTGCGGCAGCGGCGGACGATCTTCACTCCCTTGGCCCGGGCACCTGCCGAGAGCGCCATCGTCACGTTGGTGGGATCGACATGGCCGTCATTGGGGGTGTGAAGCCCGGCGCGCACGCCTTCAAGGTTGTAGAACGGATGCAGCCGCGCAATCTCTTTAGGGCCAATCAAGTCCATCTCGAAGCCAAGGGCGCGACCCACGGATGTGGTCTGATGCAGCCAATCCACCTCATCTTCGGAATAGGCCAGCCGGATAGAGCCGCAGCCATGCCATGTGACCGCTTGCCCGGTTTCAGCCTCCAGGGGACCTGAATAGAGATCGATATTGTAGCCCACGCATTTTCCGAGCCCATAGCTCGATGTCGATTGCGTGATCTGGCCAGCCGCGTGCCAGGTCGAGCCGCTGGTCAGCTCGGCTTTCTCAAGCAGAATCGTGTCTGCACCCCAGCCTTCGTGCGCGAGGTGATAGGCGAGGCCAACCCCCATAATGCCACCGCCAACAATGACGACGCGGGCGTGGGAGGGAAGATCGGAGGGGGTCATCCGCGAATCCTTTACGAAAGCGTTCATTTTCCTCTCGACAGATTAATCGTACATCTGTACCGTCGTCAATCATGAATGATACATCCGTTTCATCCAATGTGCTCACCCGGCTCAATTCGGAGTGGGACGCGCTCACGCCGGAGGCACAGAAAGCGGCGCGTTACATCCTCGAAAACCCACAGGATGTGGGGGTCTCAACCGTGCGCGAAATCGCTGATGCCGCGAGGGTCAAGCCCAACACTGTCGTCCGAATGGCCCGGCAGGTTGGCTTTGAGGGCTATGAGGACTTTCGCGAGCCGTTCCGGGAAGCGATTCGTCGAGGGGCGGCGGACTTCCCGGACCGGGCCCGATGGCTGCAGGATATCCGCAAAGGCGGCGATATGGGCGGGCTCTATGCTGATATCGTTCAAAGCGCGCTGCGCAACGTTGAAGAAACCTTTGCCAGTATCGAGGCTCACAGGCTGCAAGCAGCAGCAGAGGCGATCTGGAATTGCCGGCAGGTCTTTGTCGCGGGCGTTGGCGTTCATTCCGCGAATGCCCGAAACTTCACCTACCTTGCGTCCACCGGCATGTCGGATTTTCACACGATCCCCCGGCCCGGCTCCACCGCCGTCGATGATCTGGCCTGGGCAGACGAGCGTGACGTTCTGATCGCGATGACCTGCAAGCCCTATCGCACGGAAATCGTCGCAGCCGTCGATTTAGCCAAGCAACAAGGCATGACAGTGGTCGCTTTGTCCGACAGCCGTGCCTCGCCAATTGTGCGGGTCGCCGATCACAGCTTTGTTCTGGCCGTTGACACACCGCAGTTTTTTCCCTCTTCGGTCTCGACCGTCGCAATGCTTGAGACACTGCTCTCCTTCGTGATTGCGGTGGCCTCTGACGAGATCGTTGACCGGGTCGAACGCTTTCACCGCCGCCGCCATGATCTTGGCCTCTACGTGGAGGATCCCGAATGACAGCTCCGCTCACGCATGCGCTCGAGCCTCGCTATTACACGGACCCCGAAATTTTTCGCCTCGAACAAGAAGGGCTTTTGTCGCGGACCTGGCAATTTGCCGGACATCGCTCGCAAATTCCTAATCCCGGCGATTACTTCACTTTTGAGATCGCTGAACAAAGTTTGTTTTGTGTCCGCGGGCGCGATCGAAAGATCCGCGCTTTCTACAATGTCTGCCAGCACCGCGCTCATGAATTGGTCAGCGGCAGCGGCTCGGCGCGCCTTCTGGTCTGCCCCTATCATCAATGGGCCTATGACCTGACCGGCCAACTGAAGGGCGGACCAAACGTGACCAAAGTGCCCGGTTTTGACATGTCGACGATCTGTCTGACCGAAGTGCGGCTCGAAGACTTTCACGGGTATCTGTTTGTCAATCTCGACGATGAGGCGGCGCCGATGGATGACTGGTATCCCGGCGTTCGGGAAGAACTCGGGGAATTCGTGCCCCACATTGAGGCGCTGGCGCCGCTGGAATGGGTCGAAATTCCGGAGACCTGCAATTGGAAACTGTCGGTCGAAAACTACTCGGAATGCTATCACTGCCCGTCCAACCATCAGACGTTTGCTACCGGCGTGATCAAGCCTGAAACCTATGACATTCAGCCTGATCCGATCGGTGGATACGTGTTGAGACACGTTACAGAGTGCCAGTCGATGGAGCGGATGACCTACCCCATCGATATGAGCGTGCCACATGCCGGCGATTACCAAAGTTGGTTCCTCTGGCCGATGTTTTCATTCCAGTGCTATCCGGGCAATGTGCTGAATACCTATCACTGGCGCACAAAGGATGCAGATACCTGCACAGTCTGGCGGGGCTGGTACACCGAGGACGGTCGCGAGGATGACGTCATCCGTGGCCTAGCGGTACAGGACCGCGACACGACGGTCGCGGAAGACATTCGTCTGGTCGAAAGCGTCAGCCGCGGACTGCGATCCAGGGGCTACAAACCTGGCCCGCTTGTGCTGGACCCGTCCTGCGGTGTCATGTCAGAGCATTCGATCGCGCGTCTTCATCAGTGGATAAGAGAGGCCGTAAACGGATGAGGCGGGAAATTTCTTACAAAGAAATTTACCAAGAAAATCTGAATTTTCTTGCCCCTCGTTTGTCATGGGACGCTCTTGCATGCTGATGCCTGAGGAGTGGCGAACCGAGCACAAGCTCTTTACCCATCAGGTCGGCTTTACCTGTCCGCCATTCGACTATGATGCCGCTCCGTCTGATTTTCTGCGCATCGCGCCGCGCACTGTGGGCGTACATGGCTGGATGCTCCATGTCCCCGATTACGCCCATGGGCTGGACCAACGGCGTGCAAACTTCAAAATGATGGACACCTTTTGTCATTGCATGAGCCGTAATGGCGCCGATGTTGCCGCTCAGGTCGGGTCCAACTGGGTTCACGCGTCGGGCCTCGGTGTGGCAGGCATCCGCGATCACTGCGCAGCTTTGTCTGACAAATACGATCTTCACTTCCACATGGCGGGTTATGCTATGGTCGAAGCGCTGAGCGCGTTGAATGTAGAAAAGGTCGCTCTGAACGGCGCCTATCATTGGCCCGCCTGGTGGCAGGGAACGGTGGGTTTTCTCCGCGAGGCCGGGTTCGACGTCTTGTGGGCCGGTAATTTCGTGGATCAGGGCTGGTATGGCAGCCAAGATGACGTCAATGAGGAACGCTGGATCTTTGACGGCGATCTGGCGGAGCGCTCCTTTGATTACGTGGCGGAGAAAGCACCTCACGCCGATGCCTATCTTATAAACGGTATGTGCAATTTCCGCAGTGGCCCAGATGGACTGCCGGAACGCCCGCTGCATCTGACCCGGGTTCTGGAAGGCCGTTTGGGCAAGCCCGTAATCGGCCATGACACTGCGCTCTACTGGCGGATCTTCAAATCCCTCGGCATCACGCCGACAGCCTCGCACGGTCGTCTATTGGAGAGCCTCAATGCATAGGATCATTGCCCTTTGGGCCGTGCCGCGTTCGACCTCAACGGCCTTTGAATGGATGATGCGCCAGCGTGGCGATCTGGATTGCCTGCACGAGCCTTTCGGCGAGGCGTGGTATCAGGGTGAGGCTCCCCTATGGCACAGGTACAAGCCTGGCGAAGCGACAACGCCGGGGCTTACGCTCGACAGCGTATGGGAGGATATACGTGTCAGAGCCGAACGCGGCCCGGTCTTCCTGAAGGATTTTCCTCACTATATCAGCCACATGTGGACCCCGGACTTTTTGTCGAATTTCACCCATGCTTTCCTGATCCGCGATCCGGCCAAAACCATCACATCTATGGCGGATAAGTGGCCCGACTTTCACGAAGGAGAGGTCGGCTTTCCCGAACAACGCGCGCTTTTCGACCTGCTCTATGCTCTGAACGGCGCCCCGCCCCCTGTGATTGACAGCGATGATCTGCTTGAAAAACCCGCCGAGATGACCGAAGTGTTCTGCAAAGCGGTGGATATTCCGTTTATTCCCGAGGCGCTGAGTTGGGAGCCGGGCGGCGACCCTTCGGCCCATAGCTGGTGGGATGGCGGGTCGTTTCATGGCAATCTCGCGGCCTCGACAGGATTGAAGCCGCAAAAACGACGCTATGTGGCTTTGGACGATCTACCGCCCCGCGTCGCTCAGATCGATCGGCGGATGCGCCCGCATTACGAGCGCCTGCACCAACATAGGATAACCACGTCATGAAAGACGCCATTTCGACCGACATCCAGGCCTATTGGCAGAATTACATCGATGGCGCCTGGTGCGATGGCGGCGCTGGTCGTCTGGGTATAGAAAATCCTGGCACCGGAGAGACCTTGGCCGAGCAAGCCATGGCGGATGCCACGGATGTGGACCGCGCCGTTCAAGCGGCACGCAGAGTTCATCTCTCTGGCGAAATCTCTGGCCTGCGCCCGGTCGAGCGGGGTCGTCGCGTGCAAGCCATGGGGCGCTATTTGCTTGATTACATCGACGAGATCGCCCCGGTTCTGACCCTCGAACAGGGCAAGCCGCTTTGGGAAGCCCGGATCGAGGTCGAAGGTGCGGCGCGCTACTTCGAGTATTACGGCAATCAGGCGGAAACCGTGGAAGGCCGGTCGATCCCACTCGGCGCGGATTATGCCGATTTTACTGTGCATGAGCCCTATGGGGTGTCCGCACAGATCATTCCCTGGAATTATCCGCTGGAGATGATCGCGCGCTCGCTGTCGGCAGGTCTTGCCACCGGAAACACCTGCGTCATCAAAACGCCTGAGCTCACACCGCTTTCAGCGTCCTGGATGGCGAAAGCAGCCGAGGCCGCGGGCTGGCCCGCGGGTGCTGTGAATATCCTTTGCGGGCTAGGCAATGTGGCTGGCGCGGCTTTGTCGTCGCACCCCCAGGTCAACCAGATCGTCTTTACCGGCTCGGTGACCACGGGCATCGCGATCGCGCGCGCTGCCGCCGGATACGTCGTGCCGTGCATCCTTGAGCTCGGCGGTAAATCGGCGGCCATCGTGCATGACGACGCCGATCTGGATGCGTTCGAGAACGATCTGCGGTGGGGCATCTATTTCAATGCCGGCCAGGTCTGTTCGGCGATGAGCCGCGTCATCGTGCATGAAAGTCGCCATGACGAACTGCTCGAACGCGCGGCTGGCGTGGCACAAAAGCTATCGGTGGGCCCCGGTATCGAGCGTGCAGAGGGGACCGATACGATGGGTGCCATGGTCAGCGAAGCGCAACGCGACCGGGCCGCGATGATGATCTCCACGGCGCAAAACCAGGGCGCGCGTGTCGTCACGGGCGGGCGCAAGATGAACATCCCCGGCGCGTTTCTGGAGCCGACCGTTCTGGCTGATGTCACCCCGGATATGGAAATCGCACAACAGGAGGTCTTTGGCCCTGTCCTCTCCGTGATGCCCTTCCGCGACGAGACGCAGGCGATTGAAATTGCCAACGGGACAGAATACGGGCTCGTGGCCGGGGTCTTTAGCGGCGATGTGAACCGGGCCCACCGTGCAGCACGCGATCTGCGAGCGGGACAGGTCTTTGTCAATGAATGGTTCGCCGGCGGTGTAGAAACGCCGTTCGGGGGCTACGGCAAATCCGGCTATGGGCGCGAAAAGGGGCGTGAGGCGCTCTGGAATTATGTTCAGACCAAGAATGTTGCGGTTCGGCTTGGCTAGGCTCGCTGCCGTTCACAATTGACAAGCCCGGTCATTGACAAGCCCGGTTGGGGCAATTTGGATTGCGGTTGAGGGACACAGACCAGCCGCATGAGTGACACGCCGCCCGACATCTCCCCTGGATCCCGCGATGAGGCCATTCTCGACGCGGTCTTCAACGCTGCGGTGGACGCGATACTCGTCTCGGATGCAGACGGCGTGATCACACGCGTCAACCGCGCGGCGGCGCGAATGTTCGGCTATACGCCCGAAGAGATGATGAGCCAGCCGCTCGAGATGATCATGCCGCCGAACTATGCCCATGCCCATCAGGGGTACATGAACCACCACATGCAGACCGGGGAGCGGCGAATTATCGATATCGGTCGCGATGTTGAAGCACGTCACCGGGATGGACGCATATTCCCGGTCAATTTGTCGGTCGGGCGCGCTGATCTGGACAGCGGCGCGATCTTTGTAGGGGTTCTGCATGACCTGACGGATCGCGTCGCGGCACAGGAGGCCCTGTCGCGATCACAGAGATTGGATGCCGTGGGCCAGATGACCGGTGGGATCGCTCATGATTTCAACAACCTTTTGGCCGTCATCATCGGCAACCTTGAACTGTTGCAGATGAAAAATGAACCCGAGCCCCAGCCGCTCCTGGAAGATGCTCTGGAAGCGGCGGAATTGGGCGCAGACCTGACCGCCCGATTGCTCGCTTTCGCCCGTAAAAGCCCATTGGCGCCAAAGTCTCTGTCTCTCGCCGAGACCTGCGATGAGATGGTTCGAATTCTGCAACGCACACTCGGCAGGTCATACGAGATTATCAGTCAACATCAGGCGGGTCAGCCGCGGGTAAAGCTCGATCCCGCGCAACTACAGACGGCGCTTTTAAACATGGCACTGAACGCGCGCGACGCGATGCCAGACGGTGGGCGGTTGATACTGCAAACCGAGCGGGTTGAAATCGACGATGCCTATATTGCGCAGGAAATTGATATCGCGCCGGGCGATTATGTGCGGCTGTCGGTATCCGACACCGGCTCTGGCATGGACGAGAGCGCACAAAAGCAAGCGTTTGAGCCCTTTTTCACAACAAAGCCTGCCGGCAAGGGAACCGGGCTGGGTCTGTCCATGGTTTACGGTTTTGTCAGGCAATCCGGCGGGCATGTCACGCTCTACAGCGAAACCGGCAAGGGTAGTACTTTTGCGCTCTACTTCCCAACCGCCAGAGCCGAGACAGAGGTGCACCAAGGCCCAATCCCGCATACAAAGCCAGAGCGTGGCCGCGGACAGGTCGTGCTGGTGGTCGAAGATGATGAAAAAGTGCGTCGCCTTTCAATGGCCCGTATTCGGGATCTGGGATATTCGCCCATTGAGGCCTGCGATGCAGATGAAGCGCTCGGATTGCTTGACGACTTTGGCAGCGTCGATTTGCTTTTCTCCGATATCGCCATGCCCGGTTCGATGAACGGCTACGATCTTGCCCGGACTGTCGAGGCGCTATATCCCGACATCCCCATCCTGCTGACCTCTGGCTACGCCAAAAACGTGCAACCGCAGGGATCAGAGGCGGATGCCTTTCCGATCCTGCGAAAACCATCCCGACTGTCCGACCTTGCGCGGGCAATCAGCGATTGCCTCATGGATCAGGCGACGTCCACATCTGATGTGAAACTGTAACCAATACCACGCACCGTGCGAATGATACGGGGGGAAGCGGGGTCTTCCTCGATCTTTTTTCGTAGTCGCGCCACCTGGTTATCAATTGTCCGGTCCAGTGGCGAATAGGACGCGCCCCCCAGAAACTCCATCAATTGTTCACGCGACAATATTCGTTTCGGTCGTTCAAGAAAGACCATCAGCAGATTGAATTCGGCCGTTGTCATGACGCATAGAGTGCCGTCGGGGGACAGCACTTCGAACCGCTCCGGCGAGACTTCCCAACCCGCGAAACGGTATAGCGGTATCGCGGCGGCGCTCCCATTCAATGGTTTGGATGCGGTCTCGTTCCGGCCCGAGCGCCGTAGGACAGCGTTAATCCGCGCCAGCACCTCGCGCACGTGAAAGGGTTTGGCGATATAATCATCCGCCCCCAGTTCCAGCCCGACGACACGGTCGAGAACATCATCGCGGCCCGTCACCATCACGATGGGCACATCCGAGATGCGCTTGATCTCGCGCGCAATGTCAAGACCGTTATCGGCTCCGAGCCGCAAATCGAGCGTGACCAGATCGGGTCGCTCGCGCTCAAAGCACTTCAGCGTTGAGGCCGCATCCTCCGCCTCAACCGTGCGGTAACCTTCCTGTTCAAGACAGGTCACCAACACCTTTCTTAGCTTCGCCTCGTCATCGACGACGAGGATTGTTTTCTTGGTCATGCTGCGCAACCTACGGACCCTGTTTTCGCTGCGGCGAGATGTTTATCGTCTTTAATCCGGGACAGGCCAAGACCAAATACAAAGTAGCGGGTGTATTTCGGGCCGTTGTGGTTCGATCAGAAACGGCGAACATAAGGCGCAAATCTGTGCAGCTCCAGCCAAAGATGGGTCCCGAACAGCGCGAGTTGAACCAAATCACCGCTTTTCGCTTGACGAAATAGAGCGTGTTGGCCGCATTCATAAGGAACGTATGCAAATCTCGTTTCAAATCGGCTCAGGTCAGCCGAACAAGGATGCGCAAAGGCTCACTCGTTCGCCGGTCTCGAGCGTTTCAGGATTTCGATCAAAAAGGCTGTGAACAGGCCAAAGATCAGCAAGCCATGAGTGGCTGTCATTCCAGCATAAAGCCTGAAGCCGGGCTCCAGCACGATATCGCCAAAGCCCACAGTGGTGAACGAAACGACGGAGAAATAAAGCGCCGGTTCAAGCTCTTCGAAAAGCCCCAGATGCATGTAAAGCACCGCCCAAGCCCATACCGACAACGTCAGAACAATAATGATCCAAATCAACGCGACGATCAGGTTTAAGACAACATGGGCGGTGCTGCCCTGTCTTAGCCAGCCTGTCCTGTTTATCCAGGTAATCGCGCGGTTCGCCACCCCGAAAAGGAGGACGGTGAAAGCCAGCGAGCCCACCATCATTGTCGTACCGATAAAAAGAATGTGGTGCATGAGCTCGGTCTTAGATCGTTTTTAACCGAAGCTGAATGACCATTTTCGCCTTGTTTGCGGCACGACCCGAAACACGGGGACTATCGTC